>CAZPCG010000256.1:0-4005 GCA_964584875.1 uncultured Spirochaetota bacterium | reverse complement strand
GGGAGATGTATTGGGAGATGTATTGGGAGATGTATTGGGAGAGGGATTGATAGATCTGTTATCTGAAGGCTTCATAGCTGAGACTCTGCTGACAATTCCACCACGTGCAGTAACTTCAACAAACCCCCTTCCCTCCCTCTTGTGCCGAGACCCTGCACCTGTGCTATTCTTTGAAATGATATCCACAGCATCACAGAGGCAGCCCACCGGCAGGATATGCATCCCGGATAAAAGCTGCGCTTCTGAACTGTTTTCATGGGGCAGGATGATGTTTGTAATTCCGCAAACCCTTGCTTTTTCAAGAATCGCGATAACCCCACGAACCGGTCTTACGAAACCATCGAGGGCAAGCTCACCAAGCATGAGAAATGATGAAATGTCCTCTACGACTTCGATCTCCTGCGACGCGATCAGTATTCCCAGGGCTATGGCAAGATCAAATATCGATCCCTCCTTCTTTTGAGCTGCCGGGGCAAGATTGATCGTTAAGCTACCGAGAGGAAAGTCATAACCCGAATTCCTGATAGCAGAATGCACCCTTTCCTTTGCCTCTCTTATAGCAGGATCTGGCAAACCAACGATCGTTTGGGAAGGAAGACCCTTTTTTAAATCAACCTCGATATCGATAATCGAGGCATCAATCCCTATAACGGTTGCGGATTTCAACCGGCAGAACATATCACTCACCATCACCTGTGAACATTAAACAGGATTTAGCAGGATTTTGTTTCAGGAATGGTGCATCGATTGTTGGAAATGTCTGGAATACTGGTGCGATGTTTGCGGCTTTAAAGGCGGGTAGGCACAGCTATTCTCTTTTTTCATACTGAAACTTTTTCTTGATTATAAAACCCAGGGGGTTTTTCCCCTTAACCCTTTCTACGATTCCAAAGTTGCCTCCTCCCAGGTAATACATCTCTTCATTGGGGTTGAGATGGTAAGACTTCTTGAGCTCTTTCAGGATGCAATCAAAATGCGCTTTCCTGTTAGTCTCCTTGTGGATGATTGCTGTCGAGATTACGCTTAGCGGCTTGTTGCACAGCGGGCAAAACAACCGTATTTCCCCCTTTTTCCTTGATCTGTAGTTCCGGTGCCTGCGAAACCTTCTCTGGCTGTTCCTGCTCACCGTATATCCTCTCTGATTCCTGACACTGTATTTTGAAGAAGCCCTTACTGCTTCATAAGACCGGACGTGAGGGATTTTGCAAGCTTTACCACTGCTTCCGCCAGATACTCTTCGTTGTTTATCATCGTCTTCAGCTGCTCTATCCTCTTCCTCCTCATAGCATCAAGGTCAAGCTCTTCAGCCTTCTCAATGCAACAAGGGCTTTCTTTTTTTACTTTCACGCTCTTCATGATCACTGTTCGGATAGATCGCATTTTCGCGCTATGGATGAAATGCGTTTTCAACATAGTTCAGTTGCTCATCATCGATGCTCGCTGCATCAAATCGCACATTGCAGTCGGACAACATGTGCTTTTCGATGTAGTACCGTGCAACAGATACCACATTTTTTATCTTCCTGCCCCCAATTGAATCCATACCGGATCCGAACCTTTCACTGTTCCGCGTCTTCACCTCGACGAAAACGATGATGTCATCCTTTCTCGCTATTATATCCACTTCCTTGTGATGAAAGCGAAAATTCCTCTCAAGCACCTGGTAGCCATTCGCTTCAAGATAATGAATGACCCTTCTTTCTCCAATTCTTCCTGTCTGAACCCTACTCATGCGTAATCTGCTTTACATAGGATTGGGAAAGCGGTCTCTTTATGAAAAGAGAACGCACCTCATTTAAATCGATTATCTTTTCCCCGGCCAGCTTCTCACCAAATTCGTCAATCAAAACGGATATCCTCGGTCTTAGAGGAAGGGATGGGTTGGCACTGATGACCTTCCCGATAACGTTATTGTTGAGCTCAACGATGCTTCCAACCGGGTATATTGCCATGTTTGAAAGAAATACCTTCACGATCTGGGGGTCATAGTTGCGGTTTGAAGCGCTGAGTATGTTTTTCATCGCAATGTAGGAAAGGTGTTCCTCCCTGTAGCTTCGCCGGCGTGTCATCGCCACGTAGGCATCACAGATCGATACTATTCTTGCAAACTCCGATATGGTGTCCCCCCTGGATTTTCTCGGATACCCGCTCCCGTCAAATGCCTCGTGATGCTGCAACGCAATCGTGGCAATTTCGTTTGTGAAGTCCAGCTCCCTGGTCAGAATCCGGTATCCGTAAATCGGATGTGTCTTTATCCTGTTGTATTCGTCAGGGGTCAGAGCACCCTTCTTCTCAGGAATATAACTTGGCACCCTTACCATACCGATATCGTGCAGCAGTGCGCCAATGGCCAGAGGTATCAGCCTGTGCTTTGCATAACCAAGGGAAATGCCGGTGACAATGGCCAAAAAAGCAACGCTCACACCCAGTGTGGAGAGATATTTACCCTCACGTTCTTTCGTGCATACCTCAAGCGCCCTGTTCTTATCATCTCTTATTGCTCCGATGAGCTTATCAACGGCACTGATGATCTTTTCCTTGTCATAGCCCACTCCGTTTCGGACATTGGTAAATATATCTTCAACCAGCCGCATCATGTCATCGTAAACATCATCGAGCGTCTTTTCGCCTTCAACTGCAGCTGAAATCCCTCCTGCGGTCATCATTTCAGTGAGCTTATCCACTCTGCTTCTCAATATCTCACCTTTAGACTGGGTTACCTGCCCCTGTTTTACAATATCTCCCGCAGTTTCAACTTCTTCAATCCCCCACTTTATCAGGCGGTTAATATCCTCCTCCTTCAGCGGTACCATTGGTGCGACAAGTATATTGTTCATATCGATATAAACAGCCTTATCGAAAACCATGCCGGGTTTCAGCTCTTTAACGCTGATCTTTCTCATCTCCATCTTGTTCACCCAGTTTTAACGAATATACAAATGCTAAAAGCTGAGCAACAATCTCATACAGTTCTTCCGGTATATAATCCCCCACCTCGAACTGCATGAGAGCTTCACTCAAGCACCCATTCTCCTCAATGGGTATACCATGCTCCTGAGCGATCTTCAGTATGAGTCTGGCAATTTCATGGGTACCCTTTGCAATAATTTTTGGGGCTTCGTCCCCCTTCTCATATTTCAGTGCAACTGCCTTCTTGCTCTTCATTTTACATTCTTATGTCGATTCTTTTCAATGAACCCTGATACAGGGAGGAAATTACATCAGAGGGTACAAACTGCACTGTGATTTCCCTGCTGTATCCGAGGGACTTCAGGTTAGCGATAAGCGTCCCTTCTCTCTTTTTAAGCTCATCCTCCAAACCAGCGTCATTTGTCGAAATTGAGCAGTGTATTTCTCTACAATCTATAAAAACAAGAAAGGTAATTTTTCTTTCATCGTCTATATTAACATGGAGAAATACACCGTACCCCGCCGTCTCTTCCGCTCCGAAAAGCTTCAGCTCACTGTACAATTTTTTTCTGCCAAAACGCAAAGGCAAAACGAAGAAGTATGAGTGCGAATTGAGGAGATTGTTAAGATGCTGCAGGATAAAGTATTCAGCTATCTCCTTATTTTTAGTAAACGCGCCGAAACTATTCTGCTGAGAAATACTGCGCCGCAGAGATCTTTTAATATTTCTTCTATCTCTTGCAACACAGATAAACGGGATCTCAAGAAGATTATCGGAGACGATCAGTTTTTGAATAAATGGTTTTTTCTCCGCAAGGATGCGGTCGACCACCCCTCTATCTGTACTGGAATCGGCGGTATCCAGAGCCCTTATGTATTTGAGCTCGATGCGCGGGGTTGTTTTCTTGACTTCTGCAATAAAGAGCTTGCTTGTGAGAGATCGATCGATGCTGGCTAAGTGGGTCTTTCCTCTTAATTCCACTAAAAATAATCGGTCATGAATACCCCTGATAACCTTTACCCGTACTATACCTCCTTCCCTGACAGTTCCAGGACCATTCACCTTACCTCTCTCTGTTACCGATGTCCCTTTAA
>CAZPCG010000255.1:0-4029 GCA_964584875.1 uncultured Spirochaetota bacterium | reverse complement strand
GGCACCCCGAGCTGGGTGAACTCCCCCTCGGACTTCGTATCGATGCTCCACAGAAGCAGCTTCAGCTGCTTGTCGGGACCGGTAAAGAGCGGATGGCTGTTCTCACGGCGCCACCGCTTTTCCCACTCAGAGAAGAGCTGCACTGCCCGCAAGGCGCCAAAAATAGGGTTTGGTATGAATGAGCCCGTGTAAGGCACCCCCGCTCTTCCCTTCAGGGTGAGATTGCCGAGAAATGCGCCTAAAGAGGCGGGGCAGACCTCCATGCGGGTCGGCTCGGTCAGAACGGCAAGGTCGGTGTTGTACCCCTTGAGGCGGGAGGCCAGGGTGCCGTTTCCCCCGGCAAACTCCTCGTCAACGACACTCTCGAAGAGGATGTCGCCCTTCGGCTCAAAACCGAGCTCCGCAAGGATGCGCAGCGCCCAGAAGGCGGCTGCCATGCCCCCCTTAAGGTCGGCAGAGCCGCGGCCGTAGAGGCGGCCCTCTTTCAGGACAGGTTCAAAAGGCTCTGTCACCTCCCAGTTGCCCGGCTCGCGGGGCGCAACATCGATATGACCGCTGAGGAGGATGGATTTCCCGCCCCCCGACCCCCGCAAGCGGGCGACGATATTTTTCCTCCCTTCCGGGTAATTCCTTCCGGGGAGCCAGCAGGGGTGGTCCTCGATCCCGGGAACACTACTGGGTGTGAAGCTTTCTACCTCCAAGCCCTGCTTGCGGCACTCTTCCTCAAGGAACCGCTGAGCTTCACCCTCATTACCATCTGGAGGGCGGTTTTCGGAGGAAAAGCGTATCAGTCTCCTGGTCCATTCAAGTATCTCGGATTCTCTTCTCCCTACTTCATCCCTGATGATTCGCCGATCTATGCTACCCATACCTGAGTTCCCGCCTGCAAAAAAAATAAGAAACGAGGTGGATCACACCTCAGCAGGAAAGCATCTCCCTGTATCGCTTTAAAAGCGCACCGTAGATCCTGTGGTTTTGCCTGTTCCAGGGAAAGGTTTGCTCTATCTGGATGATTTTAGCTGTGGTTTCCCGTACATCCCCTATGCTTTCCGTGGCACCTGCTGCTATGAGGGCCTGACCGAGTGTGGAGATGTCTTCCCGGTTAATGGTACAGTAGTCGCTCCCCAGTATATCCGCCTTGATCCTGTTCCATGCGGCACTTGCGGCACCCCCGCCAACACCCCTTACCTGGAAAGGGAGATCCCCGCCTCGCATCTCCATGATACGCTCCCGATATATGGCATACTCATATCCCACACCTTCGAGCACAGAGCGGTAGAAGTGAGCGAGTGTGTGGTTCCTCGTGAACCCCTTCCAGTTACCTCTCATCTGGGGTACATACGGATACCCCCTGCCCTCGAGGTGGGGTATGAAGAGGAGCCCGTCGGAACCCGCAGGGATCTCTTCCGCTAATTCATTTAAAGCTTCGAAGGACTTTTCAGGCGCAAAGGTCTGCCTGAACCACTCGAGGTTGAGCCCGCCACCATTTATGTATGACATTGTGTACCATAGATCGGGAAACACCGAGCGTGAAGTATAAACTGTACCTGTCCGGTCAGTAAGAAACTCTTCGGTTGCAAGTGCGAAGACAGAGGCAGTGCCTGCTACATCAACAGCGACACCTCTCTCCACTGCTCCCGTGCCTAAAAAGCAGGAAGCCGTATCACCGCACCCTGCAGCCACGGGTACACCGGGAGGCATCCCGAAGAGGTCCGACTCCGTCCTGGAGCTTTCTCCAATCACGGTAAAGGGGGAAACGATACGCGGCAGCTTTTCCCTGGGTATATCGAAGAGCCCGCACAGCTCATCGTCCCACATAAGCGCCCTGTTGTCCGCAAAACCGCTGAAGTGGAGGTAGGTCCAGTCGATGAAGGCGTCCTTTGGCCCGAGGCCGCAGAGCTTCCCCGCCACATAGGCAGAGGGCTGTATAAAGCATGCGATCTTGTGAAAAACCTCAGGCATATTCTCCTTCCACCAGAGTATCTTGGGACCGTGGTTGAAGCTCGGTATGTTGCCCGTCTTGTGGACAACGAGCCGCCCGGCACGCTCCTTCATTCGCTCCACCTGAGGAGTGCAGCGGGTATCCAGCCAGGAGTCGTAGGGTGTGAGTGCCCTCCATGCCCTGTCGACCCCCATGATCCCCGCCATCTGCCCGTCGAAAGAAAGGCCGGCGATGCTCGCCCTGTCTACCTTCGCTTCCCGGAGGGCTGCCTTAACAGCATATGCACTCTGCCGGTACATCTCCTCGGGGTCCTGTGTTATTTCGCCGCTCCTGCCTTTGAGTATCTCTGACTTCCCCGTTCCTGTACCAAGGAGGCCGAACTCCTCTCCGTAAACACCGGCCCGGATGCCGGTAGTCCCGATATCTAGCCCAACAAAAACCTTCATTTGCTATTTCCCTGCCCCGGTTCCGGATAAATTTCAAAAATCACGAAATTATTCAATGTCCTGTGGTCATTGCGAGGAGCTTAAGGCGACGAAGCAATCTAAGTGTTTGAGATTGCTTCGCTTCGCTCGCAATGACAACATCTAAATCCTCCCCCTTCGAATCAGGAAGAAATCATTCTGGTTGATATTACAAAACGATGACCTCCCGTCGGTAGCCCGTCAGCTCCTCTAATCCATTCCGGGTCACCAGCACGCCGTCCTCATAGCGGAGGCCGCAGGTGCCGTCGCACAGCCATATATCTATGTTGAAAACCATGTTCGGCTGAATGGTGAAATCCGCCTTTTTTGCAAGCCAGAGCCCCTCCACCTCGGAATGCCCCGTTCCATGAGCCGGGCCGTAAAGGGTGAACTGCTCAAAGCCGTAGCGTGAGAGTATCTCGTAATAGCCATCAAATACATCACCTGCTCGCACCCCGGGACGAATCGCCTTAAGGGCATACTCCATCGCCTGGAGAGCTACATCCATGAGCTTCTTTGCAGAAGCGGGGACCTTCCCGATTGCGAATGGACGGCACATATTACCGCAGTACCCCATGTAGAGCGCACCGAAGGTAAACTGTACAAGCTCCCGGGCATGGATTTCCCGGTCTGTGGAGCGGCAGAGGCTGAGGGGAGTGCGCGGCCCCGAGCAAACCCAGGCAGGGTAGGGCATTCCTTCGGCTCCCAGCTCAAGCATCTTCGAGCGGGCAACAGCCTCAAGCTCCCATTCCCTTTTTCCGGGCCTTGCTGCAGCAAGCACAGTCTTCATAGCCTCCTCTGTAATCCAGTACGCCTCCCTGATGTAGGGGAGCTCAACATCGGATTTTACCGCCTTTACCCTGAGAAGAAGCTCATCTCCCGGTAAAAGCTCGGCTCCTGGAAGTGCCTGCCTGAGATCACCGACAAGGGTGTGGGGAAAGATGTTCCAGTTTCCCAGGGCAACCCTCTTCAGGGTAGACCCGGAAGCTTCAATGACAACCTTCGAGAGCTTTTCCCCCCTGACCTGGGGGACCCACTCCGGGGCTGAGGTTTCAACAAGCCCGGGGTCAACCTTGATTGATGGCACCGAAGAAAACTCTTTTGCAAACTCGTAGGATTCAGGCCCCCCTGTGACGAGCACCGCTTCTCCCTCTGCAGGCACGACCACTGCTGCAAAATCAAAGAAGGGCCAGAAGCCCGTAAGGTAGCGGGATGTGGAAGATTCACATTCACTGCTGTAGCCGACGAAGACATCGAAGCCCTCCCTGCGCAGCTCCTCCTGCAATCTCGATACCCTCCGGGAGTACTCTGATGATGGAAGTGGATTCATTCGCATTGTATAATACTCCTTATCATCTTCTGCGAGCACGAACCGGGGGAGGAACTCCACATTATCCAGAAGGGGAAGATCAAGATCACCGACGTTGAGACAATGTGACCTGAGCTGGTATGGTGGGGAGAGACCCTCGTTCCCTTTTACTCTTGCCGCAACCGATCAAGAAGCACCGCACCGGTGATGATCAAGCCTTTTGCCACCAATTGAAAGTAGGAAGAAATTCCCAAAAGGTTCATGCCATTATTAATCGTACCAATGAGCAGGGCGCCGATAAAGGTCCCCCACAC
>CAZPCG010000254.1:0-4037 GCA_964584875.1 uncultured Spirochaetota bacterium | reverse complement strand
TGGAGGCCCCAGGCAGTGAGTACCGCTTTGACCCCGGTGCGAAGAATGAGGGGCTTTTAACACCAGGCACCGTGCAGTATGTGGCCAAGGGATTCAACTTCAGAGCACTCGGATACAACTACGGCGGGCACCTCGAGGTGCTCAGGACAATAGCAAGTCTTGATTACCTCTGGAACAGGGTGAGGGTGCAGGGAGGGGCCTACGGTGGGTTTTCCCGTTTTGGGCGTAACGGCACCATGTACTTCTGCTCCTACCGGGACCCGAATCTCAAGGAAACCCTCGAAACCTATGATGGGGCGGCCGATTACTTCCGCAGGTTCGTCGCAAGCGAGAGGGAAATCACAAAGTACATCATTGGAACCGTCAGCAGGTTCGATCATCCTCTTACGCCTTCCATGAAAGGGGAGGTTGCAACCGAGCGTTTTGTCCGGAACATCTCACACGTAGATGTGCAGAAGACAAGGGAGGAGGTGCTGGGTACCCAGGTGAAGCACATTCGGGAGTGCGCAGATATGGTCGGTGAGGTGATGGGGAAGAACTTCTACTGCGTGCTCGGCAGTGAGGGAAGGATCAGGGAGAACAGGGAGCTTTTTGAAACCCTGGTCGATGTGTTTTAAATGTTGGTCATCCTGAAAATTAGTACCGGGATCAAGTAGATATGTAAATAACTAATGGTCATTGCGAGGCGAAGCCGAAGCAATCTCACGACAGAACATGTAATTCTCGTTACTAAAAGAGATTGCTTCGTCAGTCGCCCTCGGCTCCTTCCTCGCAATGACAGCCAATATAATCTTTACGGTGTGTCCTGTTTTTATAGTTCATCGAGGATTTTTACAATGCCTTTCAATACATTATCCCGCTCCTCATCTCCCCGTATCTCATGGAATATCCCCATCTTCCTGTAGAACTCCATGATGGGGGTGAAGGTCTGGTAGAAGACCCTTAACCGCTCTTTTATCGTTTCCTCTCTGTCATCATTTCTCTGTATCACCTTTGCGCCAGCCGGTGGGGGATCAAAGTAGATATTGTAGATCCTCCCGTCTTCTGCCATCCTCCTGCCCGTTAGCCTTTTGATGAGGATGTCATCGTCACATTTCAGGTAGATGACCGCTTCGATATGGGCTATTTCATCAAGCCTCTCAGCCTGGACTATGGTGCGCGGAAAACCATCGAAGATGTAGCCCCGTTTGCAGTCATCCTCCTTCAGCCTGTTTTTGATGATTTCAAGGATGATATCATCGGGGAGGAGCTTCCCAGAGTCCATGTACCTCTTTGCAGTCTGCCCGAGTGATGAGTTTTTCAGCACCTCCTCCCGCAGTATGTCGCCTGTTGATATGTGAGGGATGCTGTATCTGGTTGAGATTTCCTTTGCGTGAGTGCCTTTTCCTGCACCCGGCGCTCCCATGAGAATGATGTTCACTGCCAGCTCCTTTTAGTATTTTACCGCTCAAGTATACCCGGAAAGTGCTGGATGTTCAAGCCTGTATTCAGGGAATAATGTTGTATATTGGATAGTGATACGCTATATTTGATGGCTTTGATGCTGCTTTTGTAAGGACTGGAGTATGAAGGGATGCAGGACTGGAAAACCGGTTTTGATGCTTACGCTCGCTGCAGGGCTTGTTTTGTTCGCTGTCTCATGCGGTTTTTTCCCGATGCTATTCGATATGGAGAAGGAGGGGGAACCGTTTTACTTAAAGGTTACCGTGATGGGGTCTGTTACAATTGATCCCTCGGTGTTCGTTGGGGGATATGTGTATATCGGCTTCGTCGACCTGGACCCTCTTTCGGCAGAATATTTTCCAACCCCTATACCCTGGGCCGGCTTTTCTGGAAGCTGGCAGCAACTGGGGTACTACAGCGGGGGTGAGGGTGGTAGCTATTTTTTTACATTTCAAAACGTGCCCAAGGGCAGCTATTTCCTCCTTGCCCTTGTTGATATGAACAGCAACGGGGGTCTTGATCTCGGACCTGCCGGTGATCCTTCAGAACCTGTCGGCGCCTATCCGATGAACACTGACGGGCCTTACCTCATGGAATTCGATGCCGATCAATTCAATATTTCGATCCCTATTCTTTATGAAGGATTTTTAGAGGATTTTGATGATGATTTTGCGCAGAACTGGGTTGATGACGGTACGGGGAGATGGTCTATCTTCTCTGACGAGTACATCATGAGCGGCTTCATGTCCGGAAATTACGCCTTCAGCTATTACGACAAAAGTTTTGAGAACTTCACTTACAGCGTTACCATACGGCAGACTTCCGGGAGTTGGGGAACCCAGAGGGGTATTTTTTTCAGGAGCCAGAATCCATGGGAGATGAACTCGACTAACTTCACCGGTTACCGGCTCGGCTTTGATGGGAATGGAAACTGGTCGCTAATGCGCCTTGACGGTGGGGGAGTTTACTCTTCCCTTGGTTCGGGCTTTTCCGGTGACCTGAATACGATGTCTGTGCCAAATATTGTGGAAGTGCAGTGTTACGACACTGTAATTTCAGTATATTTTAACGGGCAATCCATTGCAAGCTTCATCGACGACCGATACTCTTACGGTATGGTCGGTATTTTTGCATGGGACGATGATACGGGCGTCACCGAGTTTCGGTACGACGACGCAACCCTGATGTGGTGAGAAAAAAATATTATGTACAATCCATGAAAAATTTCCTAGAATGTACTATAATTATCTAAGATGGATTTGAGGGGAACGGATATTTATTGGTATAAATAATTTGCCATATATGATTCTTATGCATTTTGGAATTCTTATATAATGGGAGGAGCTATAAAATGAGAACGAGGAAGCTTTTCAAAATAATGATTGTGCTATCCATGGTGGTTTTGTTCGGGCTTGCATTTACAGGATGCGAATTCGTTCAGGATATCTTTGGCAAGGACGGTGGTAACGGCGATGACACAATATCAGTCTCCGGCACCGTTTACATCGATCCTTCTGTGCCTTCGGGCAGCCCCGTTTTCGTTGGCTTTATCAGCTATGATCCGGCACAGTATCTTCCAAATCCACTGCCCTGGGTAAATTTCTCTGGAAATCCTCAACGCCTCGGTGATTATTACGGGGAAGGAGGAAACTACCCATTCAATTTTACAGGTGTACCTACCGGACGTTACTTTATGCTTGCACTGATTGATAAAAACGGCAATGGCATGCTTGACTTTGATTCGTATGGAGACCCCACGGAGTACGTAGGGGTATACCCGTTCGATACTGCCAATGATATGCCCTACCTCATGGATTTTACAAGCAGCTTATCCGGTATCATGATTGGTATTTATTCCGACGGTGGTGGCGGCGGTGGGTTCTGGGAGACTTTTGATACCGACCCTCCAAACAACTGGGTAGAAGATTCAGACCGCTGGTTTGTATCTGGTGGTGAGTATGTGATGGGTGGTTGGGGTTGGTACTCCTATGCTTCCACCTACTACAACCAGGATTTTGCAGATTTTGATTACGGTGTCAGCACTTACCAGTCATCGGGTTATGACTGGCAGGACCGAGGCATCTTTTTCAGAAGTCCGGACCCCAGTCCTGGTGGTTACGGAGAAACTGCTTATCCTATTTACAGGGGTTACGCTGTTTTATTTGAGGTATCCACGAGAAATTGGGCTCTCGTACGATACGATAATGGAACCCTCACATACCTCGGCAGTGGAACCACATCTTATATATATACCGGGCTGGGGTCATGGAATGAGGTTAGTGTGTACTGCGAGGGAAATAGGATAAAGGTTTATTTCAACGGTAACCTTGTATATACGAAAGATGACAGTACTTATCCAAGCGGCAAGGTAGGCGTACTCGGCTGGGATTGCGTGGAGGTATACAACGAGTTCCACTTCGATGATGCATGGCTGAGTGCATACTGAAACCTTTGAGATCTGGCTGATTTTTCACTGTAAAGTACGGGGAGGGTTTCATAGAGAAAGCTTCCTCGATAGGATCATAAGATTATTGTAAGAAAAAGAGGGTGGCTCAATGCCGCCTTCTTTTTTCGCTGTATTACTGGCATGACCT
>CAZPCG010000253.1:0-4039 GCA_964584875.1 uncultured Spirochaetota bacterium | reverse complement strand
ACCGTAACGTGAGGGTTCCTCTCTGCCGATCAGCACATCTCCGGCTGTGGTACTCCCATCCCCCGAAAGACTCATCCCCGCACAGAGCAGAAAAAGAAAACAGATAAAGACAGCATGTTTCATGTCTTCCAGTATGGTATTGTTCCGCCGGGGAAAAATCAATAAACTTATTGTAATTGAGATACCCAATGTAGTATAATCATTTTTAGGGATTGATATCCTATAGAATAAAATAGAACACAGATAAAAATGGAGTGAAAAATGGAACGAGGAACCCTCTTCCAAAAATATGGTCATGTGGCTGAGGCAGGCCGTGCTATCTTCATGGAGGGAGAGCCGGGTGACACGATGTACATCATTCAGAAGGGGCGGGTCAAGATCACTAAACGAATCGGCGCCGTTGATAAAATCCTTACGGTTCTGCAGAAGGGAGATTTCTTCGGGGAGATGGCAATAATCACGAAAGCACCGAGAACTGCCACCGCCACTGCAGTTGACGCCTGTGAACTGCTCGCTTTCAACAGGGAGGGCTTTATCAGCATGATAAGCAAGAACTCAAGCATCGCAATGAACATAATCGAAAAGCTATGCCTCAGGCTCGAAAAGGCAGACAACCAGATACGGGATCTGGCAAAACGCGATATGAAATCCCTCGTCATCAGTGCGCTCAACGACCTTAGAAAGGCATCGAAGCTTGCCGAGCAATACGGGGAGAGCTCAAAGCTCAACTACTCCGAAGCGCTCACGCATCTTGCCGGACAGATCGGCTCCACCGATCGAGAGGTCGATTCGGAGATCAGGAAGCTGAGTGAATCCGGCCTGCTCAGGATAAGCGGGAGCACCCTGGAGATTCTGAACACCGGTGAGCTGGACATGCTTGCGGGTTATTTCAAAAGATAGCATCGTTGAGAGGTCAATTGAGAACGTAAACCGAGTCGCATCATACTGTAGAGGTATCCCTTGATTGAGCAGTTGCGGTTTTGAGGAACGCATCCATGATTCAGCAGTACATGTATGCAGTCATGACTGAAAAGGACATCGACGCGGTGCTGAGCATCGAGAGGGCTGTGTTCAGGCATCCATGGACGAAGGATTTCTTCAGGCTGATCATAGCCGATACCAGCAACTACGTCATAACGCTTCGGTCCGGCAATGATATAATTGGTTACGGCGGCTACCATTTCCTGAAGGACAAGGGTAACTTCCTGGGCACGAAGAGGGAATACAAAAAGATCATTCACATAATCAACATCGCGATTCGCCCCTCCCACCAGCACAGGGGCTTCGGCACCTTCCTCATGAACACTCTCCTCAACAAGGCGCTTTCCCAGAACGCTGAGTACTGCTACCTTGAAGTGCGTCCTTCAAACACAAATGCCCTCTCCTTCTACAGAAAGTTCAATTTCTCAATCATCGGCATCATCGACAATTATTATCCCCGCGAGCATGAGAACGCCTTTGTGATGGGGTTTGAGCTTCAGGCGGGCAGTATTTCGTAAACAAAATTACCTTCCGTGTTCATCAAGCAAAGGTAACCTTCTCGTCCAGGTACACGTCCTGGATAGCGTTTAGCAGCTCTGCCCCGTCTTTCATCGGTCGCTGGAAGGCCTTCCGCCCCGAAATGAGGCCCATGCCGCCTGCCCTCTTGTTGATAACCGCTGTCCTCACGGCTTCGGCAATGTCGTTCTTCCCTGAGGCGCCGCCCGAGTTGATCATCCCAACTCTCCCCATGTAGCAGTTTATTACCTGGTAGCGGGTGAGGTCGATGGGGTGGTTGGAGCTGAGATCGGTGTACACCTTCTCGTGGGTTTTCCCGAAGTTCAGCGCCTTGAATCCGCCGTCGCACTCAGCCTGCTTCTGCTTGATGATGTCTGCCTCGATGGTGACCCCGAGGTGATTCGCCTGCCCCGAGAGATCGGCAGCGAGGTGGTAGTCGTTCTCCTTCGTTTTGAATGCTGAGTTTCGAAGGTAGGCCCACAGCACGGTAAGCATCCCGAGGCTGTGAGCATACTCGAATGCTTCGGAAATCTCCACGATCTGCCTGCCCGACTCCTCGGAACCGTAGTATATCGTCGCCCCCACTGCCACGGCACCCAGATTGAAGGCCTGGTCAACGCTTGCGAACAGCACCTGGTCGAACTTGTTCGGGTAGGTCAGGAGCTCGTTGTGGTTGATCTTCACGATGAAGGGTATTTTATGGGCATACTTTCGGGATACGGCGCCCAGCACGCCGAGCGTAGAAGCAACGGCGTTGCATCCCCCCTCGATCGCAAGCTTCACGATGTTTTCAGGGTCGAAGTAGATCGGGTTCGGCGCAAAAGCACTGCCTGCAGAGTGCTCGATCGCCTGATCGACAGGAAGTATTGAGACGTACCCAGTGTTCGCAAGCCTTCCGGTGCTGAAGACGCAGCGCATGTTTCGAAGCACAGCCGTCGACCTGTCGGTGTGAACCAGAACTCTCTCGATAAAATCGGGCCCCGGCAGGTGGAGCATTTCCTTCGGTACTTTACATTTATGCTCCAGAAGGTCACACGCTTCGTCCCCGAGCAGTTGTTCTATATCGGTCATTGATCCCTCCTCGAATCAAATTTTTCAGAATATAATACCGATCTGCTTAAAATCCAACTATATGACCACACGATATTGAATAATTTCCAACTCCTGATTGCAAGGGCATCCTCACCGATTTTTTGTCTCCAGAATGCAGCGGGTAATCGTCTTTTCTGCATCCCGCCTGCACAAAGCGCCTGCCCGCCCGCCCATCGAGGCGAGCTTCCCTCGTTCGCTCAAAAGAGCGGTGATGTTCTCGTACAGGTTCTGTCCGTTCAGCCTCTCCTCGGGAAGAACAACCGATGCCCCGTTCTCCTCGAAGTAGCGGGCATTCGCTATCTGCTCGCCCCTGCTTGCAGCCCTCGGCAGGGGCACCAGGATGGAGGGCTTTTCCAGATACCCTATCTCGTAAAGGGCGCCTGCGCCCGCCCGTGAGACAATGAGGTCTGATGCGGCAAGAACATCACCGACCTCTTCATCAAGAAACTCGACCTCCCTGTACCGCTTCGGTGAAGACCCTCCCAGCGCATTACCCCTTCCACACTGGTGGACGAGATTGAAGTGAAGCTCGTAGCAGGAACACATCTCACGCACCGCTTCATTGAGCGATCGTGCGCCCAGGCTTCCGCCAATCACAGTAACGATGGGAAACCGCTCTCCAAACCCGAGACGGCGCAGACCCCTCTCCCCATTTCCCTCCTTGATCAGAGATCGCACCGGATTGCCTGTGTGCATGACTCTCTTTGCAGGGAAAAAACCCGCGGTTTTCTCGAAAGAAACGCAGATAACAGTGGCAAAACGGGCTACGACCCTCGTTGCAAGGCCCGGAGTAGTGTCACTCTCATGGGCCACGACCGGGATGCGCAGAATCCTTGCAGCAACTGCAGGCGGGACCGATGCGAACCCCCCCTTGGAGAAGAGCACCGCCGGCCTCAATTTCAGGAGAATAATCAGGGCCTGGAGGGTACCGGCAACAACCCGGAACAGGTCAGTCACGTTCCTGAGGGAAAAGTAGCGCCTGATCTTTCCGGTGCATATTCCGTAGACCGATATGACGAGATTCCCCGCCCACTCCTCCTCCCTTCCTCCCTTCTCCCCCATCCAGATTATGTTCCCCTCACCCCTTCTCCTCAGCTCCTCGATCACCGCGATAATGGGAAAGATGTGCCCCCCGGTTCCGCCTCCTGTCACAGCGATCACTCCTGACCTCCAGCGCAGTTGGTGTGCATCACTCCCATCTCCATCAAGATACTAAAAACTAAGTGCCGGTTATTACATTATTTGTTCAAGCTGTATCGGTATAAAGGTATTCAATGAACGAACTCTCCATCGAATGTGATAACAACCTTGAAATAACCTCAACCCGGGTATAACATAAAAAATTCAACCCTGCTTTCAAACAAAAAGAAAGATATGTAGAACCAGAAGATAGGCAGTATTATTATACAGTTATTTTGAAAAGGAAGGAATACCAGCGCTGCCGGTATAT
>CAZPCG010000252.1:0-4042 GCA_964584875.1 uncultured Spirochaetota bacterium | reverse complement strand
ATCTCCTCCTCGGTGGTAAACCGTGACAGGCTCAGCCTTATCCCCGTGTGGGCCAGTTCATCGTCGATGTTCATGGCTACAAAGGTGGGGTTCGGCTCAAGCGATTCAGAGGCACAGGCACTGCCTGTGGATGCAGCAACTCCGTTACGGTTCAGGTCCCATATCAGAGCCTCACCCTCCACACCCCTGATGCTTGCAAGTATGGTATTGGGCACTCGAAGCTCGCGCTTTCCCACCACCAGTGTGTCTTCAATTGATAGTATGGCATCCTCCAGCTTGTCCCGCAGGCGGCGTACCTCAGTCCGCTCAAAGTCAAGGTACTTCACGGCAAGCTCCATGGCAAGACCCATTCCAACGAGCCCCACAGTGTTCACCGTGCCCGCCCTCTTCCCGCTCATCTGCTCTCCACCGTGCAGGAGGGGAGGGATGCTGACTCCCTTCCTGATGAAGAGCCCCCCAACGCCCTTAGGTCCGTGGAATTTGTGGGCGCTGAAGGTGAAAAAATCGACCGGCACCTCCTGCACATCCACCTTCACCTTTCCGATTGCCTGAACGGCATCGGTGTGGAAGAGTATGCCCTTTTCGTTACAGAGCTCGGCAAGCTCCTTTATCGGAAAAACGAGACCTGTTTCGTTGTTCGCCCACATAATGGAGACTAAAGCTGTTCTGTCCGGGTCTATGTGCTCCCGAAGCATGTCCGCATCAACAATCCCCTCGGAGTCTACCGGCAGATAGACCACCTTGACCCCGAGGCTCTCAAGGAACCCGCAGGAGTTGATGACGCAGGGGTGCTCAACCTGTGTCGTGACGATCTCCGATTTTTTCCCTGTGCGGATCAGCTCGTGGTAGACTCCCTTAATGACGGTGTTGTTCCCCTCGGTGGCGCAGCTGTTGATGATGATGTCATCCTCCTCCCGCGCATTTATCCCTGCATATAAACGGTCGAAGGCGATTTTCATATAGGGGCGCACCTCGGTCCCGAAGCCGTGCAGCGAGTTCGGGTTGCCGTACATCCTGCTGAAAAATGGCTCCATCGCATCCTTCACCAGAGGGTCGACAATGGTCGTCGCGTTGTTATCAAGATATATACTTTCCATCGTTTTTCTACCTGCCGACTCCAATTAAGAGGGTTCTTGAAGAAATTTACTTTATTTAGGCTGCTTTGTCAGTAGAAACATGCACTCCTTTGATCGCTTCCCGCTCCCTCTCCTTCGAATGAGTTAACGATACAGGTTCCAGTATTGCAAACCGACTATCTTTCCGATACTATACGCAGAGGGGTTGTTCCGGCACCGCATGTATGTTCCCTTTAATATTATCATAAAAATCATCAAAGAACACCGTGGAGCACCT
This sequence comes from uncultured Spirochaetota bacterium, assembly GCA_964584875.1. Classification (GTDB taxonomy): domain Bacteria; phylum Spirochaetota; class B62-G9; order B62-G9; family DRHN01; genus CAZPCG01. The sequence goes on along the minus strand of CAZPCG010000252.1, from coordinate 2,689 downwards.
GGCACATAAACGAACAGCCCCCGGTGAATGTAGATGTCAGAGAACGACTCCCGATATTATACTGGTATATGTCAAGGAAACGGCAATCCAATGAGAATGATACAGGAGGGGCGATTCCGCTCCAATTACGCTCAAGTGAAGAGTTTCTAAATGCCCAATACAAAAACACTCATTCTCATTAAACCCGATGGACTTTCCCGATCGCTGACCGGCAATATCCTCACCCGCTTCAGCGAAACCAGGCTTGAGATTATCGCCGCGAAAATCGTCAGGGTAAGCATGGAGCTGGCCGAAAAGCACTATGAATCGCACAGGAGCAAACCCTTTTACCCCGAGCTGATCGACTATATCATGGGAAAGCTCCACAAGAGGCACAAGGTCATGGCCCTCATTTACTACGGCGAAAACGCCCTGGAAAAAATCAGAAAAATCTGCGGACACACAAACCCTGAGCTCGCCGAGCCGGAGTCCATCCGGGGCCAGTACGGCCGCATTCTGACAAGCGGGCTGTTTGAAAATGTCGTCCACGCAAGCGATTCAGTGGAATCGGCAGAGCGGGAAATAAAGCTCTGGTTTGAACCGGACGAGATCATCTACGACCTCTACACCTCAGAAGAAAAGGTATTCAAAAACTACAAAAAGCGGGTGTGGAAATAGCACCTGCGATTCTACTCCTCAATTCAGGGCGCTTGCCGACAAATGAGCATAAAACCTGCCTACAGCTCTGGAGCAACGGCTACATAGGCCCTGACAACATCGTTGGTAAAATTGAGGTACTGGTGCCTGGTACCTGCAGGAATGAGCATCTTTTCCCGCAGGTTGAGCCTGTAGTGCGGGTAAGCCGCATCGTCAGTTCTCTCGTCTGCGGAGGCGGAGATCCGTACGCACAGCTCCCCCTCCAGTACGTCAATCACCTCATCCCCACCGTGTGTCTCAAACTCCGAGACCCCTGAAACAGGGACGGTGAGCAAGGCAAGGTGCATATAATCATTGCTGACGATGAATGAAAAGAGAACATGCCTCTCTTTCCCGTGCAGGAGGCAAAGCTGTTCCTGGGGCCTGATGATCACAAGCTGTTTCAGCTTCCTCAGCTCCGGTCCGGGCGCAGGCCAGCTTCCAAGCGAATCGAGGCTTCGCTTCAGGCCGGGTAGTGAATACGCCCGTGGAGCCTCCCTGTAAGTCGGCTGCTCTGGGCCCTTGTAGAACCTGGGAGCTTCAACCTGAGGAATGATCGTGCCCATTCCATCATCCGCCCATAACCTGGGCGCCACCGATGTAACAGTAACGATCCTCCGGTTTGTCATGTTGTATATCTGGTGACGCGTGCCCTGGGGTATGAGCAAGGCATCGCCCTTCTCAAAGGAAAAGGTCTCGCCGGTCTCAGCATTGAAGCCCACAGCCTCTCCCTCGATGAGGTAGTAGCACTCATCGCCGTGCAGGTGAAGACCGGCAGGCTCGTAGTGGCTTCCGGGAGGCAGAATCCACTCGGCCACCGTGATCATCTCGGTGCTTGCAAACACCTGGTTTTCAACCTGCATCGTTTCAAAACCGTAGAGGAAGCTCACATGCTTATCCCCGGTGATCTTGCACACCCTCTTTTCCCCGGGTGGAAACGGTGTATTGCCGATCCAGGCTGGAATGGGTGGCGCCTCCTTCTTCTCTTTTCCATTCATCGCCGTTCTCCTTTCGGTGTAAGTTCAATTGCTCAAGAGCGTCTTTACGATGTTCAACGCTATACAAACATCATACATGCAAATTGATCTTAATGCCATACCTAAAACATACACCTACCCGTGACGATTGCGCCCACAAAATCTTCCGGAAAATAATGCATTTCTGGATATAATTCTGTATCTTTCTTCAGTAAGCCGAACAATAGTATGCGTGACCGGCACACACAAAAAAACATTCCCTTTCCGTAAATCGGTCTTGAGGTTCAGAGCATGCGAGTTGCCCTGGTCAACACAAACCGCATAAAACCGCCCATAGGTCCTATCGGTCTCGAATACGTTGCGGAGGCCATGTCTGAGAAGGGGCACGAGCCCGAGATTCTCGACCTCTGCTGGGCAGATGACTGGAAAGCAGAGGCGGCTGATTTCTTCTCCCGGAGGAGCTTTGACCTTGCAGGACTTACACTGCGCAACACCGACGACTGCGCCTTCGGGAGCAGGCAGTCGTTCATTTTTGAATTTTCCGAGATGGTGGAAACCGTTCGGAAGCTTTCAGGGGCTTTCATTGCGGTCGGCGGCATCGGATTTTCCATCATGCCAGAAGCCATTATGGCCAGGTCAAGGGCAGATGCTGGCATCATGGGAGATGGGGAGTTTGCCCTTCCAGCCCTTGCGGACCGCATTGAAGAGGGTGAAGAATGGCGCAACATTCCGGGGCTTGTTTTTTCCGAAGATGGGAGGTGGCAAAACAATCCACCTGCGCCATGCTCCCTGGACCTGTTTCCACCCCAATCCAGGGAATGGGTCGATAACCTGCGCTACTTCAACCAGGGAGGACAGGGAGGATTTGAAACCAAGCGCGGTTGCTCCCAGGGCTGCATATACTGCCCGGAACCTGCAGCAAAGGGATGCGTTGTGCGTGTACGCCCTCCCGGCGCCGTTGCCTTCGAGATCGGGAAGCTGCACGAACAGGGAATAGACCACCTTCACACATGCGACAGCGAGTTCAACTTACCCCA
>CAZPCG010000251.1:0-4060 GCA_964584875.1 uncultured Spirochaetota bacterium | reverse complement strand
CAGGCTTGAAAACCAGGTGGTGTATGTCGTAATAGTCCCAGTCCTTCGTGAGGATCCTGTCCTGTCTCTCAAGCTCTTCAGCAAGCTTTGTTCCAGGATAGGGCACCAGTATGCCGAGGGTTGCAGAAGCGATGTCAAGCTCCAGGAGGTTGTCGAGGGATTCGCGGAGATTTTTCCTGGTGTCGAAATCGTTGCCGAAGACCATGTGGGCAAGAACTCCGATACCGTGGTCCCTCAAAAGCCTCAGAGCCTCCCTCAGTTCATTGAGGCTTTTGACGCTCTTGCTGTACTTTTCGAAACCCTCCCTTATCACGCTCTCTATGCCGATGAGGAGTCCATAGCATCCAGAATCCGATGCCAGCTTTAAAAGCTTGCGGTCTTTCACGATGGATATCGTGGCCTGCGCGGTCCAGCGCTTCTTCAGGGGTATCATCGCATGGAACAGTTCCTTTGCGTGTTGAAAGTTTGATATGATGTTGTTGTCCACGAAAAAGATGGTTTTGTTTTCGATGCCCTCAATCTCAGGGATTACATTCTCTACGGGGCGGTACCTTATTTTCCTGCCATGGATGGCAGAAACCGTGCAGAAATCGCAGTCATACGGGCATCCCCGGGATACCTCAACAGTCCCTGCTTTGAAAAAGATCGATGATCGTTTTGGCATTAAATCGCGCCTCGGGGGCGTATATAACCTTAGATCAAGTAGCAAATTAGATTGGTAAATTTTTCTCAGCTTCACCTTCTTGAAATCCTCAAGGATGTCTCTCCAGACTGTTTCTCCCTCCCCGATGCATACCGAATCGCAGTGCTGGAGCGCCTCAATGAACATCACAGTTGGATGGATGCCTCCAATGATCACCTTCTTCCCGCGCCTTCTGAACTCATCGGCTATCTCGTACCCTCTTTTCACGTTGTGCGTCGCTGCGGTAATACCAACCAGGTCGGCCTTCTCATTAAAATCCACCCTATCCCTTGGTTCCTGAAGGATCTTTATCTCCCAATCAGGAGGGGTGAGGCCGGCAAGAACACCCAGGGCCAGAGGCGGAACATCCAGGTAGTTGCTTCGTGCTATCTTCTCAAGCATGTGGAATTTACTACCTGGCATTGCAAAGCGGTTTGCAGGTTCAATGAGAACAAGTTTCAAGGCTGAATTCCATCCCTATCTTTCACATTTTGTGCCTGCAGTATTATCTGAGACGGCAGAGTTATGCAGGGTTATCAAAGAGAATAAAGAGAAAAACTTCTCTCCACATTTCCATTTTGCATACCCTATGTCCGTAAAAATAATCCTAATTGTTATCGCAATGAGAGTCAATTCATTATGGAAAGGAATTGAATTTTCTCATGACAAATGGTACCTGTGTCTATACCAGGTACTTTGTGGAAGGCAATTTAGCAGTTGTACTTCTCAGCCGGTTATTAACTTGTAAAATAACCCCAGCAGTCCGCCACCCAGTATCAACCAGATTGAGCTCGTTTTAGAGCGAAAAATAATAAACAGGGAACAAAGAGTGAGCAGGATTGCAAAGATGTCCACGAACACGACACGGCCCAGTTGAACAGTTACTCCAGCCATCAGGCCCAATGATGCGGCGTTCACGCCATCTAAAAAAGCCGATGCCCAGGGCGATTTTCGGACCAATGGGAGCAAATAGCTCAGCAGTCCCACAAATAAAAAGGATGGTAGAAAGATTCCCCCAGTGGCAAGTAGCGCTGACTGCCAGCCGCCAAAAAGGTATCCTATAAAGGTGGCGCTTGAAAAGACCGGCCCCGGTGTGATCTGCCCCGCCGCAATCGCATTTAAAAGCTCCTGGGTGTCTAGCCACCCGAGTTTCTCCACAAACTCAGCCCTGAGGAATGCAAGAAGCACATAGCCACTTCCGTAAAGGACAGAACCGATTTTGAGGAAGGTCAGAAAGAGAGTTGTTTTGCTGAATGGTACAAACCCGGCAGAGAAAGCCCCCAGCGGTGCCTGTGAGAGCAGAGGCCCAGCAGCGCTCGATAGCATACCAATTTTAAAGATATGCTGCCCCCCGTATGCAATGAGAACTGCCGTTGCCCCGGCAAACAAAAGGACTATCTCATTCACCCCCAGAAAAGATAAAACCATTACCGCTACAGCAACCGAAGCTGGAATCGGCTTCTTTATCCCACTTTTTCCCAGGTTCCACAGTGCCTGGATCACGACGGCGATGACGACCGGCTTGATACCGTAAAGGGCCCACGTCACAGTGGGCATCGAACCATAGTTCACATAAGCCCAGGCCACTACAAGCGTCGCAAGCATTCCAGGCAGAATGAAAAGCGTACCGGCTGCTACGAGCCCTGGCAATCCCGCCCTGATGAAACCCAGGTGAATGGCCATTTCCGTTGCGTTTGGTCCGGGAATGAGGTTTGTAGCGCCCACAAGGTCCAGAAACTGCCTATCATCCAGCCAGTGGCGTCTCTGCACTGTCTCCAGGTGCATGAGGCCGATGTATGCCGCAGGCCCACCAAAGCTTGTGGCGCCAAGCCTGAGAAAAAGAAGAGCAACCTCTCTAAGGTACGCTGAAGGCTTTAAGTATGTCATATTCTCCTTGGCATTGTCCTCTGGTGAAGCTTGATGGCCGTCACCGATAATAGAACCGTAAATGCAAGCAATGATAAAAGATCAAAAGCTAAGGGTAGATGGCCCCCACTACCGATCGAATGCCGGGCCATATCGGTAAAGTAGGTCAGTGGGGAGATGTAAGAGACCGCTTGCCCCCAGGGAGGTAGCTGGTCAAGCGGGATGAAAATGCCGCTGATAAAAAGCATCGGGAATTTCACAAGAGATGTGAGCATCATCACGGTACTGGGTAGCCTCGTTGGAGCAGAACAGAATATCAGTCCAAGCGAGGAAAAGCAGAAAGCGGCAAGGACAATCCCGAGGGTAAAAATAAGGGGATGTGAAATCGATACACCAAGGGCCAGGCCTATAAAAACCGGTATCAGGGAAATGAGTAACCCGAAGATAAAGGATGCAAATATATCACCCAGGATGATGGTTGGAATGGTCAGGGGGCAGGACATCAATCTTTCAAGAGTTAGTGCCTGGGTTTCCCAGGGTGTCACAATGGGCGATATAGAGGTGGAGGTGAAGAATAAAACCATTGCCAGAAGCCCGGGCATCAGAAAATCGATGGATAGCTTGCGGCCTACGATGAAAGAGAGGAAGAGGAAAAGGGGGAGTAGAATTCCGAATATAACGACAGGACCCTTGGAGTAGTAGATGCGGATGTCCTTTTTTGCGATGGACCAAACGCGCCTGAGCTGCTGTAAATAGACGGTTGTTTGCGACATCACCCTGCCCCCTTTTCCAGAAGTGCGACAAAGGCATCCTCAAGGGATGGAGTCAGGGTATTGAGGGATACTATCCTGAGGCCGTGGGAGCAGGAATAATTGACCAGAGCAGCAACCAATCCCCCTGGATCAGATGTATAGAGCTTGAACTTATCGCCGGTTTTCTTTACGGCGCTCACACCCGGAAGCCCTTCCAGTGCCCCGTGGTTTACAGATCCATCAAAGCCGACTTCAACCGAGCGTAAACCGCTCGTCGTCATCCTCAGCTTTTCAGGTGTGTCAATGGCCGCGATTTTCCCCTGGTTGATAATGGCAACCCGGTTGCACAGCTGGTTGGCTTCATCCATGTCATGGGTTGTGAGAAAGATGGTCTTCCCGTCTGCGTTTAAACTTTGGAGGAAGCCCTTTATGAGACGTGCGCTCTGCACATCCAGGCCCGAGGTTGGCTCATCCAGAAACAGTATATGAGGATCGCTGATGAGCGCCATGGCAAGGATCAAACGCTGCTTCATTCCCCTGGAATATCCGCTTACGAGGTCCTCTCTTCTCTCATAGAGCCCAAGCACTTCCAGCAGACGGGCACCTCTCCCTCTGGCCTCCCTTGACGGCACACCATACAGCTCAGCCATCAGCATAAGGTTGTTCCAGCCAGAAAGGTCCGCATAAGCGTTTGCCATCTCGGGAACCACACCTGACACCTGCTTTGCCTCAAGGCTCCCCGCCCTGTATCCCAGGATTG
>CAZPCG010000250.1:0-4062 GCA_964584875.1 uncultured Spirochaetota bacterium | reverse complement strand
AAATTGGCTCGTTGCCTTGAGACGGTGTCCACAGCTTTATCGATCCTGGTAAGAGCCTCATTTGCCGAGCTCACCGTCTGCATCGATATCCCCGCGATACCTATAGCCCCGGCTGTCATCGTCTTCATCGCAACCGCGATATCCTGCCCTGGATTCGGACCAACCTGGAACGTGAATTCCGTCCTTGATCCGTCCAGGATCTTAAAGCGGTTGAACTCAGTTGTCCCGGCTATTCGGTTTACCTCGAGGATGAGCTGTGAAACCTCAACCTGTATGAGGCTGCGGTCCTGCTCTGAGTAGATAGCATTGGCTGACTGCACCGCGAGCTCTCGCAGACGGTGGAGAATTGCGTGAACCTCCTGCAGCGAACCCTCCGCCGTCTGAATGAAGGATACCGCATTCATAGCGTTCCTCTGCGCCTGCTTCAGCCCCCTGATCTGGGATCGCAGTGTCTCTGATACGGCCAATCCAGATGCGTCATCACCCGCTCTGTTGATCCGCAAACCGGACGCAAGCTTCTCAATCGACTTCGTGATCTCTCTCTCCGTCTGAGCGAGCACCCGGTTGGTGAAGTGAGCGGATATATTATGGTTAATGATCATACGCTCGCCTCCCTCCGTAGAGATTCGGTGGCTGATCTTCCCTTAATAGCCCGCCGCATGCACGGTCTTTGAAGACGGCATTAAACCGATCACATAACCACTCCTCTGCCCGTGCTGCGGTAAGCCGCCCACCTGCAAGGGGGATAAGACGGTTGATGATCCGCCTCGTGACCTCTGGATCAGGCTTCCTGCTTTCCCACCTCAATCACTGGTTTAATGAGAGCAGCTGCAGCACAGACGCGGGCTTGATGTTCGCCTGTGCGAGCATAGCCACTCCCGACTGAACGAGGATGGTGTTCTTAACGAACTCCACCATCTGCTCGGCCATATCGGTGTCGCGGATCAGCGATTCGGCAGCCTGAAGGTTCTCCGCTCCAATCAGAACGCCCTTGATCGCCATCTCGAACCTGTTCTGATAGGCGCCGAGGTCAGCCCTCTGACGGGAGACCCTCTTCATCGCCTCATCAATAAGTCCGATGGCCCTGTTGGCCTCAGTCGGAGTCGAGATGCTCATGGCACGGCCATTGACCCTCAACCCGAGAGCGTATGCCGTCATGGTACCTATGTAGGCCCGCTCCCGCTGGTCCATGTTTGCACCGACGTGAAACCACATCGAGGCTGTTGGAGTGCCACCCTCAGCAGGATTCGCAAAAGCCCCGGTGAGCATATTGTAGCCGTTGAACTGCGCATGGGACGAAATCCTGTCCACCTCATCCACGAGCTGTGATACCTCAACCTGTATCTGCATCCGGTCCTCGTCGGAGTAGATACCGTTTGCAGATTGAACGGCAAGCTCACGGATCCGGTGCAGGATGTCGTGCGTTTCCTGCAGATAACCCTCGGTGGCCTGTATGAAGGAGGTGGCATTTTCTATATTCCTCGCCGCCTGTCTCAGCCCCCGTATCTGCGATCGCATCTTTTCGGAAACGGCAAGACCCGACGCATCATCACCAGCCCTTGTGATCCGCTCCCCGGAGGACAGCTTCGCGATGTCCTTGTCTACGTCAAGGTTTTTGAACTTCAGTATCCTGTTGGCGTAGATGGCACTCATGTTGTGGTTGATGATCATACTCCTACCCTCCTTGATAGGTCCCATGCATCCCTGCATGAGGTTTTTTCACAAGGTTGGCTCCTTGCAGCTGCAGGACCTCCATGGCTGGAACATTACTCCGATGCGCGCCTCGTTTCATCTCCATCACACCTTTTTCCCTTAAGCAGGAAAAAAAGAGCGTACCATGTATGGTGACCAGCAACCAAAGATATGCCCCGCAAGGCATCTGGCCCGGAGGGAAAAGGGCTTACAGCCTGAATCAAATAGCTCTGTAAAACCCTCTCCGGCATTCACCGGTTCTGAGCCAGAAAGCCCCTTCAGGGCACCTCTGTTTCTCCGCCTGAATCCCGGGGATTTCTCCACCCTATTCAGCGCTTATGCGCCGGAAAGATTCTTCAGGAGCGACAGGAGAGCCCTGCCGGGGCATAGGGTGAGTTACTGGCTCAAACCATAATCAAGGACAGGATAAGATACACCGCTTGTCGTCGGTAGATGGCTATCAACCACAGACGATGCATATCTTATACCAGTGGCAGATCCCAAAAGTTTTCAAAGATCAAAAAATTGCTTTAAAAAGAGGCTAACGAAACAACTGGAGAACGCTCTGCGGCTGAAGGTTTGCCTGCGCAAGCATTGCGGTTGCCGTCTGCACGAGTATCTGGTTTTTCGTGAACTCGACCATCTGCTCTGCAATGTCCGTATCCCTTATTCTCGACTCGGCAGCCTGCATGTTCTCGTACCCCGACATAAGGCCTTTTGTGGTATACTCCAGCCTGATCTGGTAAGCCCCAAGATTTGCACGCTCCTTGGAAACCGCCTTCAGCGCCTCATCGACAATCCCGATCACCATGTTTGCCTTCTGGGGGGTTGAAAGTGAAATGATTGAGCCTGTAGTTATCTGCTTCAACCCAAGACCGCGGGATGTCATGGTTCCGATGAATACCTGCTTCCGCTGATCCATGTTGGCTCCAATGTGGAACCACATCGAAGCGGTCGGGGTGTTCTCCCCTGTCGGCCGCGCAAACCTTCCCGTTAGCATGTTCATGCCGTTGAACTGCGCGTGGGAAGTAATCCTGTCGACCTCATCAACGAGCTGAGAGACCTCAACCTGCATCTGCATGCGGTCCTCATCGGTGTAGATTCCGTTTGAGGCCTGGACGGAAAGCTCTCTGATCCTCTGGAGCATGTCCTGAATCTCCTGCAGGTAGCCTTCGGTTGTTTGAATGAAGGAGATTCCATCCTCCGCATTCTTCGCTGCCCGGTGCATGCCCCTGACCTGGGAACGCATCTTCTCTGATACAGCGAGCCCTGAAGCATCATCCCCAGCCCGGTTGATCCGCAGACCTGAGGAGAGTTTCTCGATGTCCTTGTTGATGTTCCAGTTGTTGAATTTCAGAATCCTGTTTGCGAAAATAGCACTGAGGTTGTGATTGATAATCATCTTTTCCTCCTTGAACGGTGACTATTGGCATCCCTGCCCTCTGAGAACAACCTTTAAATTCTTCTAAACCTCTTTTCTCTGAATACGATACATATAGTGTGGAAAGAATGGGGTGGGCATCACCTCCTTGCGCCTGGAGTACTAAAAACATCCCTGTTTTTAGTGAGGAACACCTCCCAGTAAAGAAGGGTGCGCACAGAGCAGATGAAATGCGCCCCGCTGACATTTAAAGATTAAAAAGAGAAAGTGTATCCTCTATTGTACTATCGGTACATCCCCTTTAAAACTTTAGACCCCGATATTATTTTATGGAAGTCACATCTCCTCAACCGCCTCAATGCCGAGGAGCTCAAGCCCCTGCTTCAGCACCTTCTTCGCCCCCAGGGCTATCAGCGCCCTCGAGCGGGAGAGCTCGGGATCTTCCGTGATGACCCTGCAGGCATTGTAGAAGCTGTTGAAGTGAGATGCAAGATCGAGCAGGTAGCGGGCGATGAACGATGGCTCAAACTCATCTGCAGCCCTGAGGGCGACATGTTCGAACTCGTTGAGCAGAAGGGCCACGGAGTAACCCTCTTTGCCGAAGGTAAGCTCTTCGCCAAAATTGAGGCTCCCGTAATGCTCGGCATACTTCTTTAATAGACTCGATGACCTTGCATGGGTGTACTGCAGGTAGGGTCCCGTCTCACCGTCAAAATTCACAACCTCATCCCAGTCAAAGGTGATGTCCCTGATCCGGTAATTTTTTAAATCATTGAAGATGATCGATCCTATCCCCACCGATTCCGCAACCCTCCCCTTCTCCTGAAGGGAGGGGTTCTTCTCCTCAATGATACGGAGGGCAAGGTCAACGGCCTTATCGAGCACGTCTTCAAGAAATATTATGTTCCCCCTCCGGGTGCTCATTGCGCCATCAGCAAACCTTATCTGCCCGAAGGGTATGTGGTGACATTTACTCTGCCATTTACACC
>CAZPCG010000249.1:0-4064 GCA_964584875.1 uncultured Spirochaetota bacterium | reverse complement strand
GGATATTGAACCCCCGGTGGACCTTGCGATCGTAGCTGTGCCTGCCGAATCAACACCAGCGGTTATCGACGACTGCGTGAAAAAGAAGGTAAGGGCCGTAATACTCATCCCGGGGGGGTTCAGCGAAATAAGAAAAAACAGGCAGTTAGAAAGAACGATCCTCAAAAGGGCAAAGAAAAACGGGATAAGGATCATGGGACCTAACTGCCTCGGCATAGTTTACGCCGGTGATTGCAAAAACAAGGGCATCAACACCTTCTTTATACCGGGGGAAAAGTTCAGGATAAACCTCGAAAGGGAAAAGAACGTTGCAATTTTGAGCCAGAGCGGCGCGCTCGGCATAACCGAAATCAATAACCTTAGAAATGCGATTTCCCCGAAGGTAATCGTCAGCTATGGAAACCAGCTCGACATCGATCCCTCCGATCTCGTCCAGTACTTCGAAGACGACCCTTCGGTCAACGTAATTGGGCTGTACATAGAGGGCTTCAAGAAGGGGGCCGGGAGGAAGTTCTTCAACGTCGCCGGAAGAAGCACAAAGCCAATTATTATCTACAAGGCCGGAAGAACCCGGGCGGGGATGAAGGCAGCTCGATCCCACACCGCCAGCATCGCAGGGGAGTATGCCGTGGCAAAGGCAGCCATGAAGCAGGCGGGGCTAATCGTTGCCGACTCCATGATAGATCACGGCGATTTCATAAAGACCTTCGCCCTCCTCCACGACTTTAAGGTAACCGGGAACAGGGTAGCGGTGATTGCGAATGCGGGTTATGAGAAGACATATGCCGCCGATAACATTGGAGGTCTTGTCCCGGCTGAGCTTGAGGAAACAACGGTGAAAAGGCTCCAGAGAATCATCCCTCCCTATGTGAGTGCCGATTCCTTCCTCGACCTCACCGCCATGGCCTCTGATGAACTGTTCCAGCAGTGCATAGAGATATTCCTCCAGTCCGACAGGGTTGATGCCCTGTGCATCTCCATCGTTCCCCAGGCACAGGTGCTGCACACGACAGACGGGGAGATAAACCGCTACAGGGAAAACGTGGCCGCGCGGATCATTGAAACCGTACACAGGTACAAAAAGCCGACCGCGGTATCCGTCAATGTGGTATCAGGTGCCGATGCCGCCTACAACAAGTTCGGCCAGCTCATGGACTCAGGAGGGGTGCCAACCTTCCTCACAGCGGAGCGAGCAATGGTGTGCCTGAATGAATTCATACGCTACAAGCTTATCCGTGAAAAGAACGTGTTCAGCGAATGGCTAAAGGAGTAACGGGGGGCGCATGATTGGCCTTACTCTTCACTTCTCCGGCAGGAGATAGGTGTAGTTCTTTGCCTCGGCAAGTTCTCTGAATTGCCCCGTGAGCTGCTGTACATCCATCACTCTCCTGAAAGTACCACCCGTTATTTCTGCAATCCTTCTCAGGAGCCACTCATCGTAGCCCATAAAATCGAAGGGCGAGCCGACACCAACCGTATCGATTACTACACTCTGAGCCGCAGCCTGCTTTGCCAGCGTAAGTATTGCCATACGGCCCGTGGTTGTTGCCACCCCATCCGTAAGCAGAATGATCCGCTTTGCACCGCCGGCATGAGCAAGGTTATCCAAAGCAAGCTTCATTCCCTCGTACATCGCTGTGGCTCCATTCGGCACAAGCGCATCAACCCTGTTCTCAAGATGCTCATAGCTCAACGATGGTTTTTCTATGACCGTCGCAAACTCCCCAAAACTCACGATACCGATACGGTCACCCTGCCCCATGAGAAACTTGCTTCTAATGAACTCAACGACTGCATTCTTTGCCGCATTGATCTTAACAATCCCTGAAATGTAATCCCCCATGCTTCCCGAGGTATCAATGAGCAGAATGAGGGCCTCATGGGGTATGATTTCAACCTCATCCCCGACCTGAACCGAGAGGAGCTCCCTCGAGCTCCTGTTCAGGCGCACCACCCTTTCCACTCCGTCCGAAGCTGAGGACACATCAACTCTTGCCCTTATATATCTATCGCCCTTTTGCAGGTTGACATAGTCTCCCTTCTGCACCCCGAGCTGTTCCCGAAGGTATCTGGTCAGCCTTACAATCGGCTCCGAGTATTTGCCGTCCTCCTTGAACCCTTCCAGCACCCTCAGGCTTGGATTCTGGAATATAGTCGTTGGAAGATTCTGATACTCCGAACCGTTCTTTTTTTTGAAAATGCCCATCCTTTTAACCCAAACTCCGCCAGACGTAATTTAGAGATGCCTCTTGCCAAAAAGGTCTAAAAACCTGTCCTCGTAATCCTGGAACAATCCCCAGCGGTCGAGCTCCTTCTTCAATTCCCCTGCCCTCGATATATCTTTTGATGCCGCCTCAAAGAGGTATTCGATTCTCTCCTGCACTTCCCTCGAAACCGGCTTTTCTTCACAAGACCCTCCTTCCTCCTCCGCTCCTCCTTTCTCTTTTGCCTTTTTCCTGGCCTCTTCTCCGAAGAGCGTCTGCTTAGTGGCCTTGCTCACCTTCTCAACTTCCTCCTCCACAAACTTCGCCATCTGCATGAGGCCATCCAGATCGATGGTTATGTTGACGTACCTCATGAAAACCTTAAGTACCGCAAGGGAAGATTTCGGGTTTTCAATCTTTGCTGTATAAAAAGGGATTTCACCGAGCAGGCACATACCCCCTATACCGGCCTCCTTACCCACACCGAGGAGCAGTCCATTCAATCCACCAATATGGCCGGCGCTCATAACCTTAACACCGAGACCGCGCAGCTTTTCTACGGTAGCCCTTTCAATCGCCACGCCCCAAACTCCAGGTTCATCCCGGTGCGTTATATTCACAGGTGTTGCAGCAAAGGTCACAATTTCCCTCGCCCTGTAGAAGAGCGCAACTTCGACCACCCTCTGAGCAAGCTCATACTCCTTTTCCATTACCGGCTGCGATTCCCCGATAAATAAAATCAGATCACTCGTTCCGGCAGGTGCCTTATACCAGAAAAACTCGCTTTTTGGCAGCTCCGGTATGTCCAAAAGGCCTTCGTTGATCTGAACGCCTGTTCTATAAAAGAAGTCCTGGGGTTGTATTTCGGCAAATTTGGAGGCTTTGAGGCACTCTTTGAGATACATTGCTGCACCAAAGGCCACGTTTCCCATCCCGGGCCAGGCTGCAACAAGTATCGGATCTCTCACCTGAACCCGGTTTAAAATCCTGATAGACTGATGCATAACTCCCTCCACTTATGCATCACGGTACACTCTATTTTTCTTTCTAATGAATCAACTAACGTACTATATTTTTCCCGCACGCTTTATTATTTTTATAGCTCACCGACATCAATATTAATTTAACCAATTTACTATCTTCATTCAATTTTTTTCCAGATGGGGAAAGGAATAACACTCACTTTAACGAGGAGGCAGTCATGGATATACTGGTTTTAAACAGCGGGAGCTCTTCCCTGAAATACGTTTTGTATCGATGGGAGGAAAAAACGGTTATTGCAAGAGGAATTGTGGAACGGGTGACTCAGGGCAATTCGTTCATATCCCACGATGTTATCGGAAGGGATAGGATCGAAATCGTAAAAGACTGCCCCTCTCACGGTGATGCCCTGGATCTCATCCTGCAGGTCCTCACCGGCACAAATCATGGAGTTATCAGCTCGATCAAACAGCTCGATGCTGTGGCTCACAGGGTTGTGCATGGAGGTGAAGCGTTCAAAAAATCGGTTATCATTGATGAAAAGGCACTTCGAACCTTCAGGGAGCTTTCAGACCTCGCTCCTCTTCACAATCCTCCAAACATAACCGGCATAGAGGCAGCCCAGCAGGTGCTTCCCGAAATACCGCATGTTGCAGTCATGGATACTGCCTGGCACCAGACAATGCCCGACTACGCATACATCTACCCGCTGCCCTTTGATTGGTATACAAGGTACCACATAAGAAAATACGGTTTTCATGGAACCTCTCTCCTCTACGTTGCCAAAAGAGCTGCAGTGCTCCTGGGAAAGGACCCCTTCATGTGCAATCTGGTGCTTGCCCATATAGGAAATGGGGTCAGCTTTAACGCCGTGCAGAA
>CAZPCG010000248.1:0-4073 GCA_964584875.1 uncultured Spirochaetota bacterium | reverse complement strand
TTCGAGTATCGATTGGTTTGATATGAGGCGTGAGAAAAATGACTCTTCCCTCTCAACAGCAGCGGCGTTCCTGCGCAGGTTCCTCAGTATGTATCCCGTAAGACCGTGGAATCTACCTCCTCTGAAAAACTCGATAACGGTCTTTCCGGTGCTTATGGCGGCAGTGGTGTAGTCAAGGTCGGTTTCCATAAAGCCGTCGAAGACAAGCTTTACCTCCTCGCCGAGCAGGGATTGAATCTCCTCCCTCAGATGGAAAAATAGCACAACCGCCTCTTCGAGGTGTGCTTTGCCCACTATGATGATGTGTATGGTTGGTTTCAGTTTCTTTTCCAAAAGTTTCCTCGTAACGTTATACACCCAACCTGACGATGAGGCGTCTTTTCTAATAAAAAGGATATGCTCGTCCGCAGCCTCATACAGGTTTTCGACAGGGAAGGAGAGCCCGTAGAGGAAGATATCACTGAACTTCTGCTCCTCGGCCATGAGAGCCCTTCTCTTCTTTTTTTCAGAAAGAAGGTTGAGAAGGTTCGAGAATTGCACAGAGGGGATCTCTGCCCCTGTGTAGTAATCAAAGTAGGGAAAGGTATCCTCCCTTTGCTTTGTCTTTATTGGACCTGTTGTAAATGGGGGGTTTCCCATGTAAACGAGGAGCGGAAGCTGCCCTCCTGTCTTCATTTCAAAGAGTAAATTTTCGAGGGCGATGTTTAAAAAGCGTTCCTCGGTGTTTCCGGCACAGAGGTAGACCCTTGCGCTGCTCATCTGATTCCCCCTGTTGTGCGTCGAACAAACTCGGCGAGCGCATTGACGTGGTCGCGGTCAAACTTTGAACTGATGCCGTCTTTGATGATGGCAAGCGCACCTTCAGGGGTGAGCTTTTCCCTGTACGGACGCTCGCTGAGAAGGGCCACGTAGGTTTCTGCAACTCCGATGATCTTTGCAAAGAGCGGTATTTCGTGATTTTTGAGTCCTTTTGGGTATCCAGACCCATCGTTCCGCTCGTGGTGATACATGATTGCATCCTTGATCGGCTCGGGCAGTTTTAAAACTTTTTTCGTATGCGATCTGATAAACTTGAAGTCCTCCTCCGTGATAGCTGTTTTAAAGATGATCCGCTGGAGCTTGCTTCTGTCCAGCATAAGGTAGCCGACATCGTGTACAAGCGCGGCCCTGTAGAGGAGCTCTTCATCTTCATCGGAGAGCCCCAGGAGGTGACCGATACCGCGGGCAAGCTTGGCCGTGATGGGTGAAGCATCTCTACCCTTCAGCACGATCTTCAGCCGCTCCGCGATATCAAAGCAACGTTTAAGGCTCAGGGAGTCCTCAGGCTCTCGAGCTGCAGCTTCGGGGCCTTCGAGGAGAGCGGTTTCGGAGATTTCTTCCTTGCCCGTAATCAGATCTTTTGCAGCAGGCAAAAGTGCCTTTTTCGCAAGGTGTTCAGCCTTCTCGCGCAGATAGTCGTCATGCTCGGTGAGGAACGGGAAAAGGATGGGGAGCACTGCCTGCGGGCTGAAGAGGTCGTTTTCGAGCAGCTTTGCCTCGACAACCTTCAGTATCTCGACCCTGAGCTCCTTGTCGAGCTCCTGGATGTAATCCCTCACAGTGTCCCATTTGAGTGCGCCGCTCTTCATCTGGTCGTACATCTTTTTCAGCCGTCCCGCACGTAAAAGATCGCGGTACATGGCTTCTCCCTCCACGGCCTCTTCTTTGCCTTCTTCTGGACCAGGGGCAGGGTAAATATCGAGGAGGAACGACTCGGGTGGAGCCGCAGGCAGCGGCAGTCGGGGGGCACCCTCTGCGGCAGCAAGAAACGGGCTTACAGAATAGTAGGGGCTCTGCTTCTGCCTTTCAAACTGCCTCCGTATCCTTGCCCTCGTAAGCATGATCATTGAAATGAGGAATACGAGTATGAGAAATACAATCCCACCTGTGATTATTATGAGGTTGGTATTGAATATTGTCTGTTTTTCAAGCAGCTTTCTCTGCGCCTCCCGCTCTTCTTCAGTGCGTCTCCTCTGTGCTTCAAGCTCCTCCCGGAGCAGTGTGCTATCGCTTTTTGCGGTGGAAGCGGCTTCTTTTATTGCCACAAGCTCCAGCTCGGCCCTCCTCTTCTGGGCCTCAAGCTCAGCCTTGAGCTGGGCGCTTTCGCTCCGTGTGATGAAGGCAGTGTTCTTGAGAGCCTCAAGATCGGCCTCTGCCTTTCTCAACTTCTCAAGCGCCTCTTTCATCTCAGGACTTTCGGCAAGAGGCAGTGGGGGAGCAATTGCAGGGGTTACTGGAGCCGGAGCCTTTTCTTCGACCTTTTCTACTGCCGCTACCTGGGGGGAAGGTGCCGGTGCTGGAGCGGGGGCTGCCTGGACTCCCTCATTCTTGAGGTTGTTTATGTCAAACTCCTTTTTCATCTTCCAGAAGTACTGGGAGGCCACCTGGTTTGTGGGCGCAAGCTTCACGGCTGTTCTGAAACAATCATAGGCGTTCTTGAAGTTACGGTTGTCGTATTCCTTAATGCCGATTTCAGTGTAGACGTCGGCGATGCTCTTCTTTGCCTCGACGTCCTTCTGGTATGCTGTTGCCGCAAGCCCGAGGACGTCCATGGCTTCTTTGAACGACCCGCCGGTGTATTTCGCCTTCGCCTGCGAAAGCATCTCATCGAGAGATGCAGCAGTGATGAGTGCTGGTATCATCAATATCAGTATTATTAAAAGGTACTTTCTCATGTTATAACCCCTATAAATCATTGCTGAATTGTTACGGCAGCGTGGCCATACCTCCCGGTGGGCATGCTTGCACATGCGGTCCATGTACCATTAAGATAATCCAAGTCAAACCAGTATGCGTTATTTAGTCCATTAGCTGCTGAGGTTACAAGCGTTGTGCCACCAAATACGTACATCTTTGAGCCGTACAGGGCAGCCGATGAGAATCCTAGAGACAGTGGATAAAGATTGGTTGCACTGGTCCAGGTGGTATACGGGGAGGTGAAGGGGAAGTACAGGTATTGGAAAAGATTGGTCGGTGTGCTTACGGTGGTTCCCTGTACAATGAAGCTTCCATTGGTGTTTGACAGTGATGTGAACCCTCCCACTATCGCTATCGTTGCGGGTCCAACCGCCGGAGTGTAGAGTACTCCAGCAATTCCCGTGCGTGCGGAGGTCAAGAGAACCTCCTGGATGCCAGTTGTATAGTTATTCTGGGTAACTACGAATCCGTCGTGCGCAGTGTTCAGTGTCGCAGCGGCTGACCGCCCGCCAAAGTTGTAAATTATGTCGTTAAATGCTAGCATCAGGCGCTCGGATGTGAAGTTTGCATTCGTATAATCGTTTTTCTGGGTCCATGAGTCTCCAGTTGGGTTATATTCCCAGGTTCTATATGTCGCAGCTGGGCCTGCCCACGCAGACGTGGCGTTAGCTGTGGTTCCACCCAGAATGTAGATCCTGTTGTTTACCACAACAGCATATATGTTCGCCCTACCGAGACCGGCGGCAAGGGGCATGGTCGCGCCTGTACTCCACGAGTTGTTCCACACGTCGTATATCTGGACGATGTTTTGCACATTTCCACTGGAGTCGAAACCTCCAATGAAGTATATTTTACCATCATAGGAGGTGGCCCCCGCGAAGCTCACTGGCGTGGGGAGGGTGGTTATGTTCTCGTACCATGTGTTAGTCACAGGGTCATAGAGATCGACCTGACCAACAACTGTGCCAATGGTATTACCTGAAAGCCCTCCGATAATCCAGATCCCCCTGAGCTTCTGCTCGAGCGTGGGTGGTGTGGGGCTTGTAGTTGTAAATGACTGCTCGCTGCTTATGCTGTCAGGATAAGTCGGGTTGTAGTTATGCACCCGGTAGTAGTACGGGATGCCCGAGGAGAGTCCTGTAAGGGAGACAGAATGGGAGGTATCCGCTGTTCCGCTTGGAAGCGTTGCAGTTGTATACACCCCGGACACTGTGCCGTATTCCACCAGGTGCGTGGTCTCAACATTGGTTGTCCAGGTAATGGTTGCTCCTGTTTCAGTTGCGGAGGCAGATAAGTTAGTAACTTCTATGCTCAGAGGTGTTGTAGCCGTTTCAAAG
>CAZPCG010000247.1:0-4088 GCA_964584875.1 uncultured Spirochaetota bacterium | reverse complement strand
AGCTTAAACCCTATGCCCTTCTCATGATGGGTAAATCCTGCAAAGCCCTCGGCAAAAAGGATGAGGCAGAGAGGTATTTTTCTGAGGTAGAGAGCAGATATAAAAATACGGAAGTTTATTACGATGCCCTCCAGGAGATGAAGGGGTTGTAGTAGGCAAAATGTAGTCGAAGGGTTTCGTTTACTTTATTAACCTCGTATTCAACAAAGGATTCAAATCTACGGATAACCTTGAGGGTATATTCTTCATAGTCTAAATTGCCCTCTAAAACTCTGGAAAATGGGGTAATAAGATCCTTTTCACCTGTAAAGAAATCAAGGTCGTAGGAACGACGGTGTCCCAGGTAGAACTCTGAAAGAGCGGTTCCACCGGTTAAATAAAAAAAAGAGGCATCCTTTACTTTACTGAAAACAGTGAGCAGATTTTTCTGGATCAATGTTAAGGTACCTCTACCCTTCATACTGTTCAAAATAATCCTCCCAAAATTTTCGTACCCTTTTTGGAATGTTGAGTTCAGGTAGCAGTTTTTTGACTTCATCCCAGTCTAACTCAGCAATATCTTCAGTTCTACCGTATGTCAGAACCTCTCCAATGTACAATTTTTTCTGCAATGGATCGTTCAGGTCAATCTCTCTATTGGTTGACCAAACTATGTACCTCTTTGGTTCCATCAGTTTTACCTTTTCGTTTATAATTTACTTTTTATCAGAAAATAATTCTTCAAAATAATTCTTTCTACAAAATAATTTGGAGGTATGAATAAAATGAAAAAATTACTTTCTACACCAGAAGGGCTCAATGCGCCAAACCTCATTGACAATGCCTTCAAAGAGGCGTAGTATGGGGATACGGGGTTTTTTTTGATGGGTTGTGAAGGCTCGATCTTAATAAGTCATGCAGATTTTATAATTTTTAATTGCGGCCCTAGGCAGCAATTTCGATCTATGAGAGGAAACCAGGGGTGAATGGATTTGTCCAGGTAGTGACAACTATTGATTCAAGGGAAAGGGCAACAGGAATCGCAAGACTTCTTGTTGAGAGGAAGCTTGCGGCCTGTGTGCAGGTTACCGGCCCCATTTTCAGCACATACAGGTGGAAGGGCGAAGTTGAAACAGCGGAGGAATGGCTGTGTACCATAAAAACAAAGGGAGAGCTTTACGAATGCGTGGAAAAAGCGATTAAGGATGCCCACCCCTATGAGGTTCCGGAGATAGTGTGTTTCCCCATTCTGGCTGGAAGCAGGGAATATCTTGCCTGGATTTCAGGGGAGACAGGAGAGTGATATGAAAGCTCAAGTAAAGGGGAAACATGGCTGGATGGGAGAATAAGGACAATAAAACATGGTGATGCAGGAGAACATAGAGAAGGGAAAATATGGTGAGGTGGGGATACAATGGCAGGGATCTCCTTTAAGCTGTGGTGATATTACAGATCGAGGAGAAGTTTAAATGCAGACGGCAGCAGTGCTGAAACCGGCGGATGTAAGGCGAGTCCATGAAGCCTCCCTGGAGATTCTGGAGACAGCGGGCATCCTCGTTCGAAATCCGAGGGCACAGGAGATATACGCAAGGCATGGCTGTAGCATCGATCAGCAGAAACAGGTGGTAAAGATACCCCATGGTGTAGTCGAGGAATACCTCAGGCTCTTTGTCCCATCCTTTATATTCCGAGGCCGTGATACGGCATTTGACCGAATCGTTCCCAACGACAGGCCTGTCATTGTGACGGGAAGCTCTGCACCGAACATCATCGACCCTCGCAGCGGTCGGCAGAGGAGGGCCACTTCCAGGGACATTGCAAACATCGCTTTTCTGGTCAACGAGCTTCCCGGATTCGATGTTTTCTCCATTTCTACTCTCGCTGATGATGCACCGCCGGGCCAGTTCAGCATTTCGAGGTTCTACCCTGCGCTGAAAAACTGCCTTAAACCTGTTCGCAGCAACACGCCGAACATGAAGGATTTGATGGAGGTTATTGAGCTCGGGACCATCGTTGCCGGCGGAAAGGATGCGTACATGGAGCGACCCATCATAAACCACCACTATTGCCCGGTCATATCTCCCCTCACCATGGATGTGGATTCTACAGAAGCGGTGATATACCTCACCGAGCGGAAGCTCCCTGTATACGGTTCCATAGTCCCCAATGCAGGTGTCACAGCGCCCATGACGATTGCAGGTGCGCTCGCCCTGGGGAACGCCGAGTTCCTGGCGCTGAGCCTGCTGCAACAGATGATACAGCCCGGCACCCCCATCATCTACTCCGTCCTTTCTACAGTTGCTGATATGCGAACGGCCGGATATACGCCAGGAGCAATAGAGACGGGGATTCTGCAGATGGCCCACAGCCAGATGGCGCACTTCTATGGCGTTCCCTCGGGCGGGTACATCGGTCTGACAAATGCCCATGTAAACGACGCACAATCGGGGTATGAAACTGGCATGAATACCACAGCCGCATTGCTTGGCGGAGCTGACATGTTGAACATGGGAGGACTTTTAAGCGGTCTTATGGTCTTCGACTTTGCAAAGGCGGTAATCGATAATGAAATAGCGATGATGTTGAAGCGGGTGCAGAGGGGTGTTGAGTTCAGTGAGGAAGGCCTTGCGCTTGAGCTCATTTCCCGGATAGGTCCTGGCGGTAACTATATGGACAGCATGCACACGATCGAGCACATGCGCACAGCAGCTCTTTTTCCGAAGGTTGCAACCCGGGAGGTGCGCGAAACATGGGAGAGGGAGGGGCGTCTTGATGCCGGGGCACGGGCGATGCGTGAGGTTGAGAGAATCCTTGCCAGGGAGAACCCCGCTGTGTTCCCAAAGGATGTCGATGAGAGGATTCGCTCCAGGTTTAAAGGGCTTGTAGCAGGAGATGCAGGGTGGGATGGTTAGTTATTTATCTTTTGCCAGATCAACGGCATTTCTAAGAACATCACAGTTGTTTTCGATCCAGCGCATGGTTCTTACGTTGTGTTGAAGATAGATGAGATACTCGCAGGGGTTTGGCTTCTTTATGTAATAGTCATCTACATCCCAGTTTAGCACGTAGAGGTTGCTCGCCCTGATCAGCACGGGAAGGTAGTGTACCTCCTTATCTCCCAGCGGTCCAAAACCTCCCGCTTTCCCTGCTTCCTCCCGGTAACTTTTAAGGAAAAGGAGCAGTTTATCGAGCAGAAAATCCCCATCCTCCTTCCCCTCCCAGGTTGTACATGAGTAAGTGATCCCGAGGGCCACATCAAAGCACCGGGCGTCTATTTTGGACCAGTCGAAATCAAAGAGGCCGACCACGCATCCCTTCCTGAACTTGAGGTTCCCGGGATGGAAATCGCAGTGCACGGCAAGCTGCGGCAGGTTCTCGTAATCGTTTCGGTCAATCTGATGCAGGGTCTCATCGATGGCCCTGAGAGTGTAATCGAGGTGCTTCAGGAAGTAGCTGTCGAATTTCGTTGCCCCTGCCCTTTTTGCGTACTTCATCAGGTTACCGGCAATGGTAGGAAGGAGATCGATGATTTTCGGCTCGTACCTTCTACCCTCAAACTGCAGGTCAGAAACTGCGGCATGGTAGCGGGCCAGAACGCGTGCTGCATCCGCAAGCTCCTCATCGTCGCACGCTGGGTTATCCCATGTGTACTTATCCTCGCCCTTCAGGTACTCGAATATCGCGTAGTACACCTCTTCTCTATCATCGCCGCATCCCTCAAGCTCCTTCACATACGTACTTCCATCCTTCGTGTGTATGAGCCCCGCCGAATAGGGGAACCTCTTTTTCATGAGATGCTTCACAATAGAATGTTCAAAGCGAATTTCATCCTCTCTTATTCCCCTCTTGTACCTCCTGAGGAAGTACAGGTGCTTCCGGTTGTCCTTCTGGGTTTGAATCTCGTAGCTTACATTCACATAGCCTCTGTCGAGCTTTCTCACATCTGCAAGCTCTCCAATATCGTAGCGGGTCGTGAGAATCGCCCTCAGGTGATCTGTCAAGTAGTTTCTATCGATCGCTTCCTCCTTCTATCAATCAATCGAGAGATCCTCCACATCCTGATACCATTTGACCTTCGTTCCAACCCTGCTCCGCAACCTCCACTTCAG
>CAZPCG010000246.1:0-4116 GCA_964584875.1 uncultured Spirochaetota bacterium | reverse complement strand
GTATTTTGGACAGCCTCTCTTCAAGCGCCTCGCCGGGGTCGGATTTTTCGCTCCCGATATCCTTGAAATCCTGGCGGTCGACGATGAGAGCGGTATATAGATGGCCGAGCTTCATGCCCTTTGCCTGAAAATCAGGAGTCACGAAAGGAATGTTTCTACCAATGACAGCCCTACCCAGTAGCCAGGGTTCTACGTACACGAAGCCAAAGCCCTCAAGGACACTGGTTGTTATCACAAGATCGGCCACCCTGTAGAAATCCCCCACACCGTAGCGTTTAATCCGGTCGGGGTCCCGGGGATCAGGTTCCCTCTCCATGGAAATAATATCGTTAAATCCTATTGAGACCGGGAGACCATGCTTTTTGACGAAGCTGACAAGCTGCTCGGCGTAAACTGCATCGTCACCCTTCTCCGGCATGAGGCTTACCAGCAGGTGGTACCTCCCCTCAATCCGGCTGTTCTTCTTGGACGTTCGGCCCTCAGCAAGGGCATTGAGGAAACAGGTGAGGAATATTGCTTCCTCCACATTCTTCCTCCTCAGGCAGCGCACGGGGTACAGGATGAAACGGAGCGAAGGCTCGAGGTGTTCCCGTTCAATTATCTTTCTCCTGAGCTCACCGCTCCTGTCATCGGGAGGAATGATCGACCTGTCAACCGAGTTTGGTATGTAGTGGATGTTCTTCTCCTCGATGCCGTGCTCGATGAGCCTCAGGCGGTCGTAGCGGTTTATTGCTACGTACCTGATATTCGGATAGGCCGGATAGAGGATACTGTGCCAGTTAGGCACAATTCCGAAGCGGGTCTGGTAGAACTTCTTG
The DNA here is from genome assembly GCA_964584875.1 of uncultured Spirochaetota bacterium. GTDB lineage: Bacteria > Spirochaetota > B62-G9 > B62-G9 > DRHN01 > CAZPCG01. The sequence goes on along the minus strand of CAZPCG010000246.1, from coordinate 3,298 downwards.
ACGTTCATAAAGTTTACGGGACGCTGCTGCACAAAGTCGTGGAAGCGGTAGATGAACCTTTTCCTCTCCCTTGCCATATAGCAGTACTGAGTATAAAGGTAGAAAGCGTATGTCACGGAGGGATCTATTCCTAAACCGAGGTTTTCGGCGATGATCACATCCATATCTGCAAGCTTCTCAATAAGTATCTCCGCGAGGTTTGTCCCCTGCCAGATGTAATCGTGAACCTGCTGATCGACAATGGACTTACTCTTCACTCTTCCAGAATGGGCTTGCGGGTCAAACTCTTCTATGTCCCTGTACTCCACCGATGGGAATGAAGGCCTGATGAAATTTCTGTGATCCGGCGCAAGCTTCCCGAGGAGTGTTATTCTAAGCATCGGGTCTATGTTCAGCAGGGCACGCACGTTGCGAGAGATGACGGTATTCACGCCATCCTTGAAGCCAATCCCGTAATGCACGATCCCGAGATGGAGGCTTGTAGACATCGTTCCTTTCATCATAATTGCTGACCAAAAATTAGCACATTACATTATTTTAATATAGTAAAAAATCTGTCGATAATGAAGGTTTTATCCGAGAATAATAACATTTATGTTGACTTTTTTCTGGAAAATAAATTAATTTCAACGGCCTATTATAGTCGTTAGGAGAGGTAAGAATCTATATATGAAAGTCCAGGGAGAAGTTAGAGAGCAGTTACAGAGTCATTCTGAAAAGAAAGTCTGGAACCCTCATAGGCTTGTGTCGGAGAAGGACTTTGAGAGAAACCTCTATCTAATTGTAAGCACCTATCTGAGAATGAAAGGCGAAGGGAAGAAGTATGTAGCTCCAGCTCCAATTTTAATGGAGCATGAGGATGAAGATGAGGAAATAGAGGATATTGAAGATCTGCTTCAAGCAAGCAGAGTAATGAAGGTGTAAGCAGATCCTATCGTCTTAAGTAGTGAACCAGACTGCACGGTAGGAATCCGGCAACCTGCCCTGGAGGTACTGCCAGACCTTCTCCACAATTCGTTGCGCAAAAAGAATGAGCAGTTTATCCGGTACCCCAATTGCCCACTGAGACTGTGACGAAACATCAAACTGATCGTTCATGTAATCAATAACGAGAAACCTTTTATCTTTCCTGCTCACAGCAATCTCACATGAAAACCACTCTATACCGGTGATATGTGCAATCTCTGAGGTGAGACGGACAAGGTGCGAGAGTTTAAATTGAGTATACTCCTTAAGGGTTACCGGGCGGTAAACCGAAGTTTCGTTATTCCACCAGCACGAAATAATCTCCCCAAAGATATAGAAGACCCTGAACCATGCAGGAGAGCCAGCAAGGTTTGCAGGCACAACATACTCTTGAAGAAGAAAGTTATCGCCGGGGTCGAATGCCCGTGCCTCTGCCACCTCTTTGAGGCCCATCCTGTTTCTTATCATCCGTATGCCTCTCTGACCATAGCCAGAAGCAGGCTTAACGATAAAAGGCAATCCCAGACCTTCCCTGTCATAGTCAGTGAGCACCCTTGTCGGCTCCCAGTTCCTGATAACAACGGTAAAGGGAACGGGGATGTTTGCCTTCACCAGGTTGTAATGGGTTATGGACTTGTCCGCTGCGAATCGAGCCCTGTCGGGGTCTGCAACAACCCTGGAGCCTGAGTCTTTCAAACTGTACACCAGTCTCGTGAATCGATCATCAGGATTACTCGTTTCAGAGGCGAGATCAAGAAAGAACTGTATTTTCAGTCTGTTCCTCCTGACCTCCTCACTGATCGATTCCACCGAATTTCCATTCACCATTAAAAAACGCAGCCTTCTGAACCTGCACTCCTCCTGGAGGGCATGCACAAAGAGGTATTCTTTTCCCTCATCGGGCCACCCCAGACCGAAATCATACACCTTCATACCGGCAATCAATCCTGAGATATTTTAACACATACTAAAATACAATCTTGCTGTACAGGATGGTAACCTTTTTTTCAGGGAATTGAACAACTAACCCCGTGCGCATGTCACCTCTGTATCTTATGCTTCAAGCTGAAGTAGAATGGGAGACTCAGGAAAAAAGGTATGATATGAAAGGAGAGCCTGTAGAAGAGCACGGAACCTATGGCTGTACCAAGGGGTATGTTCAATGCCGCGAAGGTCAGGGCCATTGAGCCCTCCATGGTACCGAGCCCACCAGGAACCATCGATATGATAGCGACGACCTGACCAATTGAGAAGCCAATGATCATCGCGCTGATATCTATCCTGTAGTTGAAAGCCAGGAAGGAGAAATACATCACGGAGAGCCAGAGTACCCAATCAACGGCAGCAACTCCAATAAGGACCATGAGATACTTCGGTCTTTTAAATAATACATTAAAGCCTCTGCTGAAATCATCGAGGAATTGCACAGCCTTCATGGAACTAAGGTGAAAATTTTTCGCGAATAGCTTTACCAATTTGTTCAGGGATCCAAAAATTATTTTAATGGAAATCAATCTGAAAACCCTCCAGAAAATTGCAAGGTACAGACCTGCAAAGAGCAGAAAGAATAGAAATACAACAATTACGATAATTGTAAGATTAAATACCTTTATGTCTCTATTAAAGAGGATTGAAACAAGCCCTATGATGAGAAGTATTGCAAACAGGATATTGAAAAAGATAACCTGCAGGATGCGGGTCAGCGCCGCCTTCCTGGTTTCTATGTTGTGATAGTCAAGGATGTAGATCTGGGTTGCAAACGGAGTAAGACCGCCGAGAGAGATGAAATACCCGACAGAATTGATGATGAGAGAGTATTTTATCGAAGTCAGAAGGGGAAGTCTTTCATTAAAAATCCTCAAAGCGGTGAAAAGAAAGACACCTTCCATAACATACACGATTATGGCACTGGCAATGGCATAGAGGAGATAGATGGGATTTATTCCATGAAGAAGCTCCTTGAGTTTATTATAGTTTGTAAAAGCAAGCAGTAACCCGATGGCAATCATACCGATGATGACATACTTGAGAACTCGATTCAGGGATTTGCTAGATGTAACTGTTCCCAACCTTTATCCCCCTGAAACGGGTTAACCGCCAAAAATAATCAGCAAACTACCAGCTAATATAATTAGTACAAATCGTATCGAAAGTCGAGCAAATTTTAACCATACCCAGAGCAAATGTATATTGACAATAAGACCTTGACTGATGGGTAACAGCCCATGCATATTGATTTTTCTGAGCAAGATTACTATCTTATAGCGAAATGCCTGATCAATTGTAGGATTGCCACGCCCCGATTGAAATCGGGGCTCGCAATGACATGTAA
>CAZPCG010000245.1:0-4127 GCA_964584875.1 uncultured Spirochaetota bacterium | reverse complement strand
ATTACCTGGGGCTACCGAGAACTCGGAAATGTTCCATTCCTCGTTAAGCAGGTCCTAAAAGTCGATGTGCCTCTAAGCTTCGTGTCAAACCTGCTGGGGGTGTAATAGGTCGTGATGTATTGGCCAATGGAGTTTTCGTATATACCGGCTATATTAACCAATTCACGCTCAGCTTCTGACATGCATTGTCTCCTGGCTACTCGGTCTTGTCATTTCCAATCGAGATAGTATATGATCCAACTGGCCACATAACAAATTAGAAAACACAATCACCGAAGTTTAAAGTTTATGGAAAATCCGGTTCATGGCTTTCACAAACGCTTCTTTTTCCCGCTGTACAGCTCCCACAACTCCTTGATGGAGCTGCATACTCTGCTCGGCAGGTATGGATACTTCTTCGCATCCTCCCTTCCTGTAACACCGCTGAGAACGAGTATCGTTTCAAGGCCAGCCTCAATGCCCGCTATAATATCGGTATCCATCCTGTCTCCGATCATGACCGTGTTCTCCGAATGAGAACCCAACTTCTTCAGAGCCGTCCTCATCATGAGCGGGTTCGGCTTCCCTATAAAGTAGGGCTTTTTTCCCGTTACATTTTCAATGGGGGCAGTGAGAGCGCCAGCAGCAGGAACAATGCCGAACTCTTTTGGGCCGGTCAGGTCAGGGTTCGTCCCGATGAACCGTGCGCCCCGAATGATGAAGTTACACGCCTTCTCGATCATTTCGAAGGAGAAAGACCTCGTCTCGCCGACGATTACATAGTCGGGGTTGAACTCGGTGATGTGATAGTCAATATCGTGGAGCGCATTGTAGAGGCCCACATCACCGATAACGAAGGCGGTGCCGTGCCTCTTCTGCCTGTTCAAAAACATTGCGGTTGCGATAGCCGAAGTGAATATCCTCTCAGCCGGTGCATCTATCCCCAGGGTAGCGAGCTTCCTGCTCAGGTCCAGGGGTGTTTGCCTTGAATTGTTCGTCAGAAAGAGGTATTTGTAGCCACGCTCATTGAGGAGCTCGATGAACTCCCGTGAACCATCTATCAGCTTGTTTCCTGCATAGATAACCCCATCCATATCCATTATAAAGTTCTTCTTTCTTCCATCCATATACTTTCCTTTTGTTGATTCTACCTCGATTCTTCCGCCTTAAAAACTGGCCGGCACCACCTTAAAATAACACTTTTCACGATTTTAGTACACAGGTAGCAGGGAGTTCACAGGCGGGACGATCAACCTGATGAAAGCGATGGCCCTCGAAGCGAGAAGAAAACCCTGGATTGCTCAAAGCCCTTCGAGCTTCATGGAGATGACGGCAGGCCGCCATATCTTTCGGAAATAACCCTGGATTGCTCACAGCCCTTCGAGGAGCAGCGCCCTTCTCCCACCTTCTTCTTCGGCTGCCCGGGCCTTGAAGTTCGTCTCCCTGAGGAACTCTTCAAGGGCAATGTACTTTACGACCGCAGGTTTCTCTACCTTTATTATTACTCCTTCAAGCTGCCACTGCCTCCAGGAAGGCTTCAGAGCCGCATACATGCCGTATTTCTCCTGCAGGGCATCGCAGAGAGAAAAATAATCAACGTACTTCTCATCAAATATAACAGTTATGGCGTATAGCTTGTCATTGAAAAATTGCAGATATATGAAGGGAACCTCGGGCTTGACCGATAGTGTGAGAATTTTCCTATCCTCAACGGGGAAAAGCTCAACATCCCTGTTGCGGGGAACCTCGATCATCGGCTTGAGCTCCGCCGCCTGGAGGGCCTGCACCCGCGTCATACCTATATTAATTCCCATGAAACCTATCTCCTGGGCGAAAAGATGGTAAGACCTCAGGGTAAAAGTGATGGAGAGGATGAGCAGGAAGAGAATGGATGTACGTTTCATAATGCCTACTATTCCATTATATCATGTGAGAAACGGCATTCATATCCATTTTATACCGTTACTATCTATATCGGACGAGAAAAAACCGCGGTGTAGCTCAACTTTTCAGCTTCAGGTTATGCCGCAGCTTATATTTTAAATATTACGGGAAACAGGCGCCTGACAAACTGGTGCTCCTCCTTTACCACTTCACTAATGCTTGCTTTCTACCGTAAATGAACATAGAATAAAAGGGGGAAGTTCAATCCTTGGAGAAGGACTACTATAAAATACTGGGCCTTGATCCATCGGCAACGAAGGAAGAAATAATACGGGCCTATCGCAGGCTTGCCGCAAGGTACCACCCCGATAAGCACCAGGGAAATCCCCTTGCGGATCTCGCCGAGGAAAAATTCAAGGACATCAACGAGGCATACCACGCCCTCACGGGCGATACATCTGTGCTCCAGACATCAGAGAGAAAGGCTCCAAGAAGGGGAGAGGATAACATAACAGCCGATGCAAAGGATTTCCTCTACAGGGGCATAACCTGCTACAACGAGGGGAAGTTCAAGAAGGCAATCCATTACTTCGAATCCGCCCTCCAGCATTCCCAGACTGCATCTCTGTACAATCTGCTGGGACTTGCGTACTGTGAGGAGGGTGATTACCGGAGGGCAATCGCACCACTTGTGAAGGCCACCGAGCTTGATGAAGAGAACGGGAAGTACTTCTTCGATGCGGGGTATACCTACTACCGGCTCAAAATGTGGGATGCTGCCATCCAGTTCCTCCTCGATGCCTATTCACTGCTTGAGGATAGAAAGCGTCTGGGAGCAGCTTGCATCTATATCGCGATCTGCAATTACAACATCGAAAAGGTTGCACGGGCCGAGTTTTTTCTTGAAGAGGCGGTAAATTATGACCCTGATAACTCCTCCTACAGGATTCTTCTCGAGGAGTTCAAACAATCTCAGGAGGCAGGTACAGCGCCAAAACTTCGGATGATGAACAGAATAAACCGCTTCGCCTTCGCCACCCGGCTTGAGGACTCAATCGGCAACCTATTCAAAACGATTTTCTCAAAGTAGCCCGGGTAGCCGGGCCATTTTTTTCGAGCGCCCACCTTTTCAAATCCACATAACAAATTGCTCCGCTTGTTCTCCACTGCAGCCGAAAATATAGAGGAAAGAGTCGCTCTGTGCTAAAATAAGACATAACGGGGTATAAAAGAGCATGTAAAAACGATCTTCATGGATTGAGGATGGAGGGAGGAGAGAATGTTTCGTCTGAAAGCAATGATCGTTACCCTCGTACTGATCGCTCCTGTTACCGGTGCCACAGCTTTTGGAGCAAATGTTTTCGTACCGCAAATGGACCTCACCTCAAACATAAACCTCCACGGCGAGATAGTGACACGGGGAGATTTTCGAATATCCCTTGATGGCGGTTATAAGTACCAGGGAAAACTCCTGTTCCAGTACCTGAACGATAACCTGGAGAACAACACTGCTCCTGCGCTTATCTTTGACGGAGCCCAGGCAACGGTGAAAAACCTATTAAACCTCTTCGACCTGACTTACTGGACAGGTTACTACGGAGTACTGGGGGAGGGGAAGCACTACAGAGGCCACCTCTACCACAGGCAGGGGGGGTTCGACTACGAGGGCTATCTCCCCATCCTTGGAACCGGTCTGATATTCACCACCCGATACTACGAGAAGTACAGCGGGCAGTTCCTCATCTACCAGAGATACGGGAGCGGCAGAGTGGACTCCCTCGATCTGAACTTAGGGATGCAAACAGGTATGATTGCCCTCCAGCTCTTCACCGGGGTATCTCAGAACATCTTCAGGCTGGGAACACAGCTTTTGTACCTGGGTGAAACCACCGAGTTTTACCTGACGGTTGGAAACCCGACTATAGGCGGAGGCCGATCCTTCCAGTACGACGATTTCTATTTTCTCCTGGAAGAGTGGTTCAAAATGGGCAACTGGAACCTCATTCTGTCAATCTTCACGAGGCCGAAGGAGCACTACAACTACCTCAGCAGAGCCTACGTGTCGACCGGTGAAACAAACGACATCGACTTCAACTTCGATCTGAACTATGAGCCTGAGACAAGTTACGTTTCAGGGGGAGGTGAGCTCAACATCCAGACAAACCGTAACGAATCCTTCGGCATCAGCCTGTCGCCCTACATAAGGGTATTCACATCTGGCATCATATGGAAGGTAAAGGTCGATTTCAATCTGCTCAGTGAGT
>CAZPCG010000244.1:0-4163 GCA_964584875.1 uncultured Spirochaetota bacterium | reverse complement strand
TTATTCAGTCAAATCTCACCTTTTTTATCATCACCAATATCATTAAAAAGAACAACCTCCAGGATGCTAAAAAAGAACTGACCGACGAAGCAACCTTCGTCTACGAAAGTTACAACTCCTGGAAGAGAAGCATCTGGATAGACCTCATTCGTGTGAGAGATGATGAGAAGCTGAAACAAATATTAACAGACCCCGAAGGCTTTTCTTCAAGAAAAATGCTGCTTGCATATATCAAGGATAGAGTGCTGCCTAGTGGAATCGACTCTGTCGTGATAAAAAGTACAAAATATCCTTACATTGAGTTGATACCCCATGCTTACAGTATAATCACCCTTTCCGACCTCAAGGGCCTTTCAAATCGCAAACCCCACCCATATATAGAGACATCGTTTCTCGGAGATGCACTTAATCTGGTTGGTACTGCAAGAATTGTTTCACAGGCTGATTTCACGGTGGATGTGTTCATTATTAAGCAGATAGACCAGAGTTTCTGTCTGAACCTCACGGCAGAAAGAAGATCCCAGGCTTCCTTCTTCCTCGAAAACTCCTATCTTGTTGGCGCTTTTGGCGAAGAATCCCTCCTCCCGACCATTGACGTTATGCAAATGGAGACAGCCTATAAGGAGTTTTATAACAGTGAGATCGGAAAGCAGGGATACAACCTCGCCATACAAAAGCTGGTTAATGCGGTCACTCTGGATGATGGGCATTCCCTCTACCTCGTGACGTCTCTGTCGAACCTGCCCTATCAGAGGAGGGTTGTTCTCGTAAAAAGAATTGTACTTTATGTATCGTTACTCGGCGCTTTTCTCACCGCAATACTGAGCCTCTTCCTCTCACGAAACATATCAAAACCTGTAAAGAACCTGTTGAACGCAATGTATCTGGTAAAAAATGGGAATTACGACACCAAGATAAAAGAGCGATCGAGGAGTGAGATTGGAGAGCTCTTTCAGGGGTTCAACGAGATGGCCTTGAAATTGAGCCAGGACAAATCGCAGATGGAAAACTACATACGTGAAATCACCATGCTGAAAGATTATAATGAAAAAATTATTCATTCGATCAGGGCAGGCATTGCCATAATCAACAAAGACCTTGTTATTGAAAAGGCGAACAGCTCCTTTCTCCAATACTTTACTCTTGATGAGAGCCTCACGATTGGAAAAAAGATCCATGATGTTAACATCGATATAATTGACGGCGAGATTCTGCAAAATGTGAAATCCCTCATCGACAGGGAAAAGGAGTTCTACTCCAAGATAAAGCGGTCAAAGGATAAAAGGGTATATGAGATAAAACTATACCCCCTCTCCGGGGTCCAGGAATTGAAAAAGGCATTAACGGGATGCGTTTTTACGGTGGATGATATAAGCGAGAAGGTCGAGTTTGAAGAAAAGATATTCCAGGCAGAAAAGCTATCCTCGCTAAGTGTGCTCTCCGCCGGCGTTGCCCATGAAATAAACAACCCCCTGAGCTCGATTATGAGCAATGTGCAGAATCTCATAGATGAGGAAGAAAATGATGAGAAGAGGGTCTCCCTCAAATGGATCGAGCAGGAAACGAGGCGAATCGCAAGGACAGTCCGGGAACTTCTAAACTTTTCATCATCCAATACCGCCAATACCGCACCTGATAGGGGTTCCAGTGTAAATGATGTGATTGCGCAGGTAATCAACATCATCAAATATTCGATAAAAAAAGAAAAAAACATCCGTATTGAAACATCATTTGAAAATGGGCTTCCACGTGCAGTGATCAACGAGGACGAACTTCAGCAGGTCATTATCAATCTTGTCAACAACTCGATTCAGGCTTTCGAGAACAGCGGGATCGTTTCTGTGAGCACTTCAACAGATGGATATAATCATGTTATCAATATAGTGGTTGAGGATAATGGGATTGGGATAAGCGAGGATCTCATACCTCACATATTCGATCCATTTTTCACAACCAAGCACAACAGTGGCGGAACCGGTCTTGGACTTTCCGTGGTGTATGGCATCGTGCGTAAGTACAACGGTAATATAAAAGTCTCTAGCAAGTTGGGACAGGGTACAAAAATAAGCCTTACCATCCCAACTCTTTAAACTACGTAAGCAGGTCTATGGTCATGTTTTTAAATGGCAAATATTCTATACTCATCATCGATGATGAGGAAGGAATCAGGCACGGATTAAAGAACTTCTTCCAGAAGAAGGGCTTTATAACATATGAATCAGGAGATTTCGATTCAGCTCTAAAGACGGCAGAAGAACAACTTATCGACGTTGCAATCATCGATATCCGGCTGAAAAATGGGAAAAGCGGAATAGACTTGCTGCGAGATCTGAAACGGATCGAACCTGACCTCATTGAAATCATCATAACAGGCTACGGGAGCATAGATACAGCCGTCACTTCGATGAAAGAGGGAGCTTCTGACTACATAGTCAAGCCCATTGACAACAAGAAGCTTCTGGACGCGGTTAACAAGAACCTTGAGATACGGAATCTGAAAAATGAGAATTACTACCTTAAAAAAGAGCTGATGGACCGCTCTCTTTCCTGCAATTTCATTACCAGTAACCGGGAGTTGAGAAATCTTCTTCGTAATGTTGATAAAATAAAAAACAATCCGGTCACCATCTTGATCACCGGTGAGAGTGGAACGGGTAAAGAGGTCCTGGCCCGCTACATCCATTTCACCAGCAACAGAAGGGAGGGGAAATTCGTCACCATCAACTGCGCCTCTCTCTCGGAGAACCTCCTTCTAAGCGAGCTGTTCGGGCACGAGAAAGGAGCATTTACAGGTGCAATCGAGAGGCAGGTTGGGAAGTTCGAGATAGCAGACAGAGGAACCCTGTTCCTCGATGAAATTGGAGACATGTCACTCGATATACAGGCAAAACTGCTCCGCGTCATTGAGGAGAGCAGCTTCGAGAGGGTGGGGGGCACGAGACGCATTTATGTTGATGTACGGATCATTGCAGCAACCAATCAAGACCTGATGAAACTCATGAACGAAGGCAGGTTCAGGGAGGACCTCTATTACCGGATCAACGTCGTAAGCTTTCAACTGCCGGCTCTGAGGAGTCGTAAAGAGGATATTCCCCTGCTGATAAATCACTTTATCAAGAAATACAACATAAAATACAACAAAAGAGTCTCAGCTTTCAGTGAAGAGGCAGTTGAACTTATGACATCCTATGATTGGCCTGGAAATGTACGGGAGCTTGAGAATGTGGTAAACCAGGCGGTCCTTCTCAGTGAAACAAATGTCATTGAGGCCCAAACTCTTACAAAGTCACTCTTCTGCGGAGAAGAAAAGGATTCCCCTGCAATCGATTATAACAGGATAAGGTCGCTTAAGAAGGTAATTGCTGAGGTCATAGCGACCTATGAGAAAAAGATCATTGAGCATTTTTTAATAAAGAATAACTACAACAAATCAAAAACTGCAAAGGAGCTCTCAATCACAAGAAGGACCCTTGACGGAAAAATTGAAAAGTACGGCTTTGTTTTCAAATAGATGGTATAACTCAGGCTCCTGATGAAAAAGCTCATCCTGTTATTGATTTTCATACTCCTCGCTTTTTCGACCTGCAATTTCAACACCCGGGGATACGTCAGGTTTACAACTCCGGATGGTGTAATCCAGCTCACTTTCTCTGTGGCATCTGACATGAGGAATTACACAGGCTGTAACCCGGATCACTTCAGGGGTGTCTGCCAGACCATCCGTGAAGGCGGTCGGGGCGATTTCATGGTCTCAGCGGGAGATTTTGATCCACCAGCAAAGACCTACTCCACGATCCAGGAATACATCCACCCTGACTATACCTGGTACCCCGTTGTCGGGAACCATGAACTGGATACTCCTGAGTGGATGGAGTGGCTACGGGCATTTAATGCTGGTGGATTCAACCTTCCAAACATCGTGAATGCCGGTCCCCAGGGATGCGAGGAAACAACCTACAGCTTTGACTACGGCAGTGCTCACTTCATAGTTTTAAACGAGTACTACGACGGGATAAACGATACCGCAGCCGATGGTGACATAAGCGACGCCCTCTATGCCTGGCTTGTGGCCGACCTTGAGGCAAACTCAAAGCCCGTTATATTTGTATTCGGCCATGAACCAGCCTACCCGATGCCCGATGTGGAGAGCGGGCGGATCAGGC
>CAZPCG010000243.1:0-4190 GCA_964584875.1 uncultured Spirochaetota bacterium | reverse complement strand
GTCTTGATATACGTCTATAGCGTACTGGAGTTCTTTTTGATTGGGAGATTAAATGGAAGAATTGATATTTCATGGTATTTTCTCTTTTGCGGTACTGCGGGTGCTACAAAACCTTTCTGCCCTTCCTTTTAATCAGTGTGAGGAAAATCGTGTGCACAGCGATGACGATGACCACGACAATTGCCGACATAGCACATGCGCTCTCGAAGTAGCCGTCGTCGATGAGGTGGATGATCGTTATTGAGGCAAGCTGTATCTTCGGAGATACGAGAAATATCACGGCGCTTATGGTGGTGATGCTCCTCTCGAAGAAGAATAGCATGTTGTTCCAGAAACTGACCCTGCTCAGTGGAAAGATGACCCCGAAGAATGAGCGCATGAAGTCTGCCCCGAGCGATGTGGAGGCCTCGTCTATGGAACGGTCTATGTTTTTCATGTTCGTCATCGTCGAGAGCATGCCGAGGGTGAAGTTTGCCACAACGATGTTGAGTATGATGATGGATGCCTTGTAGTAGAGCCAGTTCACCTGAACGAAGGCCAGGATGTACCCGAGCCCCAGAACAAGCCCGGGAATAGCGGCGGGCAATACCGTGATGAGGTAGAGGAGCTGGTTTCCCTTCGGCCTCCGCTTTTCGACGACGTAGCCTGTAAAGAGAGTAAACCATGCTCCAAAAAAAGCAACTATGGCGGATATCCAAAAACTGGTCCAAACGACTGATATCGAGCGGCCGCGGTGGGAGAAGTTGTAGTGGCGGGTGCTTAGGGTGGTGAGCCATTTGAGGATCTGCTTTGATTGCCCGGCACGTCCTCCCCACACATCCACGATTGAAGTCCAGAATATAGCCCAGAATATTATGATGATGGAACCAATCACAATCACCGATAACGCCGTGAACAGCGCTCGCTTGGAACGGCTTGAAGGGCGTACGAAGGGCACTGCAGCCCCGCTTATGAGCGCGTAGTTTCGCTTCGTGAAGTAGTTGTTGAGCACGAAGGCCAGGACAGCAGGCACCAGGAGGATGACGCTTATCGTTGCGCCCAGGTCAAACCTCTGCATACCCTCCACCTGTGTGTAAATCTCGGTCGCCAGCACGTTGTAGTCACCACCGATAACAATGGGATTGCCGAAGTCGGTGATGGTCAGGTTGAAGGCGAGTGCTGCTGCGGAGAATATGCCAAAGCGGGCAGAGGGCACCGTTATTTTCAGAAAAACCCTGACAGGACCTGCCCCCAGGGACTCTGCCGCCTCGTTGAGCCTCGTATCGACGGCAGAGAGGGTGGTGATCAGTATGAGCAGGGCATAGGGAAAACAGTAGAAGACCTCCGAGATGATGATGCCCGTGGGCCCGTATATGTTCCACTTTCCTCCGACCCAGTTGGTAACAAGGCCGTTTCTTCCGAACAGGGCGATGAGCGCAAGCGCCTGGACAACAGAGGGCGCCATAAGCGGGAGGGATGAGACTGCCCCGTAGAAGGACTTTCCACGTATTGTCGTTCGGGTCATGGCGTAGGCGACCACAAAGGCCATGATCGTTGTAATTACGGTTGTCACTCCTGAGACGTAGAAGCTGTTGAAGAACGACCGCCTGATGCGAGCCTTGCCGAAGTATTCTACGTAGTTCCTGAAGGTAAACCCTTCTTCACCGAAAAAGCTTGTTTTGAGTATCTGTACGAGAGGATAGAGGAGAAATGCAATAAAAAAGCTGACGCAAAGAGCAACGATGATGTGGGAGACAGCCTGATCTGAGATCAGAGTCCTCACCGGTTTAATTGCGATTTCCCGCTCGTATTTCATGCCCATTTCACCCTTATGCCTAAAACTAAAAGATGAGGAAATCGTCCGGGGGGAAGTACAGTTTGACCTTATCGCCCATCTTAAACAGGTTTTCTTCGAACTCGGTTTCAGTGATGTCGACGATCACATGCCGGTTTGCAACGTATACTAAAGACCTTACGATGACTCCCAGAAAGGTCACGACCTCCATGCTTCCTTCCTTCAGGTTCACCGGCTCGGAAACCTCAGGGGGTTTACCCGATAGCTTGAAAAGCTGTATCTTCTCAGGCCTGATGGAGAGTGTGACCCGATCCCGCTTCGGTTTGAGCGATGCAAGACCATCCTTTGAAACAAGAAAATTAAGGCCCGTCTCTTCGTCAACGACTGTATTCCCCCTGAGCCCTCCTTCGAAGAAGTTTGAGGTTCCCACGAAGTCGGCAACAAACTTTGACCTTGGATTCTTGTAGACTTCGATGGGCTTGTCAACCTGCTCGATGTACCCCTGGTTCATGACGATGACACGATCAGAAATTGAGAGGGCTTCCTCCTGGTCGTGGGTCACATAAATCATGGTTATTCCAAGCTCTGTCTGCACCTTCTTGATCTCTGCCCTGAGGTTCACCCTGATCTTTGCGTCAAGCGCCGACAGCGGCTCGTCCAAAAGGAGTATCTCTGGATAAGTGGCAATCGACCTCACAAGGGCCACCCTCTGCTGCTGGCCTCCGGACAGCTCGGAGGGATACTTGTTCTTCTGATCGCTCAATCCAACTAGCTCGAGCAACTCATCGACCCTCTTTGCAATCTGCGACCTGGGGGTTTTGCGCATCTTCAACCCGAAGCCTACGTTTTCAGCCACCGTCATGTGTGGGAAGAGGGCATAGGATTGGAAAACTATGCCAAAATTCCTCTTCTGGGGAATGATGTCATTGATTACCCTGCCCCTGTACCTGATGAGCCCGGCTGTTGGCGTTTCGAAGCCGGCTATCATACGCAGGGTTGTCGTCTTCCCGCAGCCCGAAGGCCCCAGAAAGCAGACAAACTCCCCCTCCTTCACCTCGAGGCTCAGATCACGCACCGCTGTAATTTTTCCGAACGTTTTCGTCAGGTTTTCAAGCACGAGGTCCTTGCCCACTGCACTTCCTCACTCAGGTACTCGAATAATGGATGCATCTATTGCCGGGGAAGAACGGGGCACAGGAGCTCGATTCAAATCTCACTCCTGCACCCCTTTCTCATCATTGAGTAAGATTCAAAAGGCACCGATCAGAGTATCCAGGCAAAAGCCATCCTACCGTAAGAACATGTCCTGCCACGTGATGAGGATGTCGCCCCTGTTTGCAGCCTGCCAGTCGAAATCCATGGGGATGAGCTTTATCGTCTCGAGCCTGGGCAGATCCGGACGCGCCGGAGGGATGCCCGGCTTTGTAACCGCTATCTTCCATTTTGCGTAGAGACGCATGGCTTCATCGGATATTGCCCAGTCGAGGAACTTCTTTGCGTTGTTTGGACGCTTTGCGCCCTTCATGAGAGCGTTTGCCTCAAGCTCATAGGCACTCCCCTCTGCGGGAAGCACTATTTCAACCGGTTTTCCCTCTCTCTTGAGATTGGCAATAACGAAGGCGAAGGAGGCTCCAACAACGTACTCCCCGGCTGCTGCGGCCTTCGCAGGTCTTGAGCCGCTCTTTATGTACTGCCCCATGTTCTTGTCGAGCTCTTCGAGGAACTTCCACCCTTCATTTTCCGCAATGGGTTTTGTCTTATAATTCGGGTCCCATGTCTCGAGTATGCCAGCCACCTGGAGGAAGCCTGTACCGGAGCTTGCAGGGTTTGGCATGATGATGTGTCCCTTGTACACAGGGTTCGTGAGGTCCTTCCAGGAGGTTGGCATGGGGAGTCTGTACTCTTTCAGTTTTTCAGTATTGACGCAGAAGGCGGCAAGGTAGAGGTCGATTGCATACCAGTGGTCGTTGGGGTCCTTGAACTTCGCAGGGATCTTATCACCATCCTTCGGCTTGTAGGGGACGAAGAAACCCCTCTCGGTGAAGTCCATGAGGTACGTTACGGCCCAACCGTACACCACGTCGGCCTGCGGGTTCTTCTTTTCAGCAAGGAGCTTTGCGCCTACAATGCCCGTCGAAAACCTCGTCCAGTTGATTTTCAAACCGGTAGAGGCTTCAGCGGCCCTGATGTACTCCTCGGTCTCATCGGTTTCGAGGGACGTGTAGAGTACAAGCTCGTTCCCTTCAGTAGCGAAGAGAACACCCGGTACAGAAAAAGCGAAAATGAGAAGCATAATCAATACTATCTTTCTCATGAGTTTCTCCTTTGACAGAAATGAGTAAAAAAGAACTTAAGATATTCACCCCCTTCCTTTTCAATTTTTTATATGAAAAAAGCTTTTAATTTTGTATTAGAT
>CAZPCG010000242.1:0-4193 GCA_964584875.1 uncultured Spirochaetota bacterium | reverse complement strand
CTGGCGCAGCTTGGCGAGATGGTGAGGGAGGCAGAGCGGTATGGTCTTCCGACCGTAACGCATATCTATCCAAAGGGGGTTGGCAAGGAACACCAGTACGATGAGGAACACGTTACCTATGCAGCAAGGGCTGCAGCGGAGCTCAACGTGGATATAGTCAAAACATTTTATACAGGTGACCCGGAATCCTACAGGAGAGTTGTAAACGCATGCCCTTCGCCCGTTGTGGTTTCAGGCGGTCCGAAGCTGCCCGGGATGCGTGAGGTTTTTCAGATGACCTTCGACGCAATATCGGCAGGCGCCAGAGGCGTGACCTACGGTCGAAACATCTGGCAGGCCGAGAATCCTGAGGTTATGATAAAAGCTTTGAAACACATCATCCACGAAAAGGGAACGGTTATAGAGGCTTTGGAAATTGCAAAGGTCAAATAGGTAATCCAATGCATGCTGAATATGCTCTACTTCCCTCACATCTGATAAAAACAGATGCACCGATCTTCATACCCGTGGGATCCGTGGAGATTCACGGCCCGGCACTCCCCCTGGGGACTGATACCTTCATTGCCATGGCATGTGGGCTCAAGTTCGCCCTTAAGGTGCAAGGGCTCGTACTGCCGCCAATCTATATCGGCACCTGCCCTGACACCGGTAGATTCAGAGAAACTGTTTCTGTCACCCATGAAGGATTCATCGCATACCTGAAGGATGTCTGCAGTGGCCTTCTCCTCAAGGGTTTTGAGAAACTCGTGGTGATAAACATCCATAAAGGAAATGACGCAGCGATAAAAATGGTCATCGAGAAAATCTTTGTGGAACACGGTCTGCCCATCTACTACATAAATCCTTACACCTTTCTCAGGGATGAGCTGGATGATAAACTGTTCTTGGGGAGGGATAATAGCTACAAAGAGGCTTCATTATTGCAAGCTTCACTTCACATCCTCGGTCTTGAAGGCTCTGTGGAAGATTATAGATCGGTGGATAAAGATGAGGTCGGGGATCGTCCCGATGAGTTAAATGTATTGAGAAGATACGGGACGGTTGGTTTTGCTTATGAAAGTGAATCCCAGCATGTAGGTGGAAGAAAAGATGTGGATAAAGAACCCGGGTTAAAGTATATCGAATATGCTTCAGAGAAGATACCCGGGCTGATCGAAAGCTTGAGTAAACATGTAAAACGTTGTAAAAAGGCCAGGTTATGGAAAAACCCGTTATCGGGCTGACTATGGGTGATGCGGCAGGGATTGGGCCTGAAATAATCGTGAAGGCATCTCAGGAGAAGAAGGTCCATGGTAAAGCAAGGATTGTTGTAATCGGTGATGCTGATATCATCGAGGAGGCAAAGAGGTCTCTGGGATCAAATATTAAAATCAAGGTGATACATTCTGTACATCAGGCAGAGTACAGGCCGGGGATTCTGGATGTTATTGATCTGGCCAACCTTCCAAAAGAAAGCTTTGCCACCGGAAAAGAGGATAAACTAACTGGAGAAGCTTCTGCGGAGTACCTGCAATATGCAGTAAAGCTTGCCTTGAACGGCGAGATCGATGCAATTTCTTCTGCGCCCGTCAACAAGGCGGCTTTGCACCTTGCGGGGTACAACTACCCTGGACAGACTGAAATGATAGCAGAGCTGACGAAAACGACAAAGTTTGAAATGATGCTGATATTTGGCCCGATGAAGATATTTTATGTCACCAATCACGTTTCTATGAGAGAAGCGGTAGAAGGTGTCAGGGAGGAAATAATCTACGAGAAGCTTTCTTTTATCCATAAAGCCCTGTTGGAGTTTGGGGAGAAAAAGCCTGTAGTGGTTGCGGCATTGAACCCCCACGGGGGGGAGAGCGGAAGAATGGGCCGGGAAGAGATCGATGAGATCAAACCGGCCGTTGAGAGGGCCATCGCTGCAGGAGTGGATGTGTGCGGTCCACTTCCGGCTGACACGTTGTTTATCAAGGCAAAAGAGGGGATGTTTGGCGCCATACTGGTCATGTACCATGACCAGGGTAATACCCCTGCGAAACTGTTGAATTTCGGGGCAGGGGTCACTTATATATGCGGATTGCCTATAATCAGGACCTCCGTTGCCCATGGGACCGCCTTTGACATTGCGGGACGGGGAATTGCTTCACCCGATACCTTTATTCAGGCAATACTGGCAGCATCTGATTTAGCATTAAGGAAAAGGAAAGGCGTATGAGCCTGATGGGATTGGATATTGGAACAACAGGATGCAAGGCGGTTGTTTTCAACATCGAAGGTGAAGAGATTGCAAAGGCTTACCGTGAATACCCGCTGCTGCACCCCTTCGTGGGTTCGGCGGAGCTGGACCCTTCTCGAATATGGTCGTCTGTGAGTGAGACCATTGGGGAGGTGAACAGTAAGGTTCGGCACGATCCGGTAAGGGCTTTTGCTGTTTCTTCCCAGGGGGAAACCTGTGTACCTATCGATAAAAGTGACCACACCCTTCATAACTTTGTTGTGACCTTTGATAATCGTACAATAGAGCAGCAGGACTGGTGGAGGGAAAAGGTCGGGGCTCAAAAGATATTTTCCATCACAGGAATGCCTCTCCATTCGATGTATACGGTCAACAAGATCATGTGGTTTAAAAAATACAGGCCTGAGATTTATGATCGAGCATGGAAGTTTCTTCTCTGCGAGGATTATGTCATTTATAAATTGACTGGAAAGCCGGCTATCGACCATTCACTTGCGGCGAGAACAATGGCCTTTGACGTTGTAAACCGCACATGGTCTGATGAGATCATTGAACTTGCGGGCATTGAAAAAGACAAGTTTTCTGATGTATACCCCTCGGGTGTGGCGGTGGAAAAAGTTGAAAAAGGAGTTGCCTCAACACTCGGATTTTCAGAAGGCGTTGTAGTCGTGACCGGCGGCCACGATCAGCCCTGCGGCGCACTAGGCTCCGGCATTATATCATCTGGAAGCGCCATGAATGCCACGGGTACGTCGGATGTGATATGTCCTGCAGTCGAGAAAGCGCTTTTATCAAAAAGCATGCTCTCATCGAATTTCAGTTGTTACCCCCATGTTTATGATGAGTATTACTGCGCAATTGGATTCAACCTGACAGGTGGACTGCTCTTAAGGTGGTACCGGGATGCCCTGTGCTTTGAGGAGCGCAAACAGGCGATGGAGAAGGGAAAAGACCCTTATGACCTCATAATTGAAGAGATGAGCGAAGATATACGTGACCTTTATTTTCTTCCTCACTTCGTCGGTTCAGGCACCCCCACCCTGGATGCAAAATCGAGGGGAGCTCTGCTTGGACTTACCCTCGATGTGAGAAAGCAGCACATTGCCCGTGCCGTGATTGACAGCATTAATTATGAGATGAAGTTGAACATCGAATCGATGGAAGAGGCGGGAGTTCCAATTGAGAAGCTCCACGCAGTTGGCGGGGGGGCGAAGAATCCCAGGTGGCTACAGATGAAAGCGGATGTATTCGAAAAACCGGTATACCTTCTTGAGAACTCTGAGTCTGCAGCCTTCGGTGCGGCACTGCTGGCTGGCAAGGCATCTGGTGTATATAATTCTCTTGAGGGGGCGGTGAAATCATTGATCAGGATTAAAAGCTGTTTCGAACCCGATATTAAAAAGGCTGAAGCGTACAGAACGAAATACGAAAAGTATAAGCAGATATATTCGATATTAAAGCAATTTAATCACAGTCTGGCCGGGTAATGGATGGTCGGGCAGAGAAATTGGAAGCGCTGTTTTCCTTAGCTGGTTTAGCGGTACTTTATTAATGTACGCAATGAGAAACTGAGGATGAAAGTAAGGGCAATACAATGTGTGGGTGTGCAGAACCTTGAGCTTACGGAGTTTGATTTTCCCCATGTTGAGGAAGGCTGTGCGCTGTTAAAGATACACCGATGCGGGATATGCGGGACTGACCTGAACGGAATAAGGGGATTGCGGGATATGAAATATCCCTTTATTCCCGGTCATGAGCTCGTTGCTACAGTGGTCGATAAGGGGAAGGATGCCAACAGGACAATAAAAACCTTTGGCGGACCCCCTTTTGAGGTTGGGGACAGGGTTTCCATAAACCCGAGGATTGTATGCGGTTACTGCTGGTACTGCCAGAACCTCCCCGGACGACCTGAGATGTGCATCAATGCAAGAACATACAACAGCTCTATCACGAGCGATACTCCGCCCTATCT
>CAZPCG010000241.1:0-4222 GCA_964584875.1 uncultured Spirochaetota bacterium | reverse complement strand
CGCATAAGCCTCGCAGCCCAGCCGGAGAGCTTCAAGGGGTATCGAGCCGCCGCCAGCAAAACAATCAAGGACTTTTGGAGTGCCATCTTCCCCTGTTCTTTCGCGATGGGCTTTGAGGATATGTTTTTTTGCCTCTTCAATTTTTTGTTTATCACCTGGATAACGGCACAGGGCAGTGAGGAACTTTTTTGCATTCGCATGCCCGAGGCTTCGCCGCTTGCTCTCAGGACCGTTTTTGGGAGCATGGAAGTCAGCAGGGACGAGGGATGCGTAAATCGCAGCCCGGCATGCAACCAGCGGCCTTCTTGCCCACCATAGGTGGAGCGTGGAGATATGCCCATGGCGGAGCGACTTCTCCCGCGATGCTTCTTTGCTTATTTCCTCAATCGGTAGGAAATCCTCTATGAGGCGGCGGTCTTTACTACTCATAACTTATGAGTTTCCTTGGCTCTTTCAGCTTCAATACAGAAATAAAGATAGTGAAGCAAGTTTGTAAATTGATAAGCTCCAGCACCTCGTTCACCTGCTAAAAATCCTACTTCGAGACGTCCTCTTTCGGCACTTACGACTTTTCCCCTTAGATGCTCAATCTCGTTTATACGGCCGATAAAGAACTCGACTGGAACCGGTATCCCGGGAATAAAAGGACTGCTGACATCCTCAGGCATATAAGGTTCACTCCTTTTTAGATTTCTTTAGAAATATTAATAATAGCATTTGAAGGAATCTCATAATAGTTAATGGCTTTAATTTCTCTTACTGATGCGTCAAATCATTCTGCTGGATTCTGAATAGCTATCAGTTCATTATCTGTTTTAGTCGGATCCCACCCGCTCCGCCTCATGGATGGCAAGGTCAACTTCCCGCTCTCCGCTTTCATAGCGTGCTTTAAGCTCCATAGCCCTTCTCTGAGCAGCCCAGAGGCGTTCATCGAAGGATTTTGTCAGATATTGACGGATGATCTCTTCCTGCAGGGTCCGATCTTTCAGGAGTTCTTTTCTTCTTTCAAGTTGGACTGTGCTTCGCACAAATGAATCCGCCTGCTTTGTGTCGAAAGGAGGGAAAAGCGCATTTTTATCATCAATGGGCTTCAGGTCGTGGATAATGTCGGGAGGTATGACATTAAGGCTATCCCCCTCCTGTTTTACAGCTACAAGCTCCGCATGGAGGAGGGTATTGGATTTCGGGTAATCTCCAATAAGTTGTATTTCGAAGAAATGGAGGAGATACGGGAAGATGGTTTCGGGATCAACGGAAAGAGCACATTTCCCGAAAAGAGCGTTCAACTTCTGATTCAACTTCTCATCCACTACTGCATATAGGGGATGGCCTGGTGAAACCAGAACAGCATCTAGGTGCTTGTCTTGAGTGAGGTGCTCTTTGTAGAAGGTAATTTTGTTATAATGATCCTCCGGTTTACTGAAGCGCTTCACCGCATCAAGATGTTCAGATCGCAGGTCCTGCGGAACATGGGGGATGCGCCATAAGCCATCGGCTCTCTTCTCAATCCGGATCCCAATATCCTCACAGGCCAAAAGAAACTGTTTTGCGATATATTCAGGCATCAACCTCCTTTCTTCGGAGATATACGTGGATTCACGGAGCGCCGGAATGTCGATATACCCACGGGCCAGGGCAATGCCGGTCTGCTCTTCATATTCATGAAGTTTTTCGGGTGTAAGCTGCATGATCTGGTTTTCATAATCGGCAAGTCGCCCGGGATACAGAGCAGCCTCTCTGAGCATATCCGCAAGGTTTACCTCGTTCAGAGAGAGGATCTGTCCGATAACATCGTAGACACGGTCCGAACCCAACGCCTCGCGTATCTGCTCGAGCTTATCAAGCAGGCGTTTCAGTATGCGACCCTCAATGACGGGCTTTCCATCGGCAGAGCTTTCAGCAACGAAATTAAAAACATAAACATCTCGCTCCTTTCCTATACGGTGGATTCTCCCCTATGCAATCTCTTCCTGGAGTTCCTCTAACTGCTCTGCGGCAGTCATCTCATCAACCAGTTCATCCCGTTCCCCTTCGTCCAGGTCGTCTTCTTCCCGCTCATCATCAATAACGGCCCCTCGAAGTTCAGCAAGCCGCTTACGCTGTTTATCCGGCGGAAGTTTTTCGAGTTCCTCAAGCAAATCTTCCTGCCGCCTCAGACGGCGTTTGAAGGATTCATAGATAGCAAATATTGAACTGGCAAGACGTCTTTGCAGAACAGTGCGTGTGAGGGCGATGCTCTGTCTTGCTCTCCCTGTGCCGCCGACGAGAAAACGGTTCAGATACTCACTGACCCTGTGGTAGAGCACGTATTCATCCTGGTTCAATGTGAATGTCACGGTTTGACTGTGGCGATCGGGGAAAATACGCTTTCCATCGAAATCGCGCAGGTCCTCCTTCAGCCTTCGGACCATCCATGGGCAATCCCTGCCGAGACTCAAAATGCTCCTTCGCAATTCTCTCTCTTTTTCTAAAAACCTGTGGGGCTCCACAAAAAGATCGGGCTCAAGCAAATGGAGAAAATGTGAAAACCTGTCTTCATCACCTTGATGGGGAGTTGCGGTCAGAAAGAGAAGAGAGAGAGCAGGCCTTTCGGAGAAGTGTTCAACAAGCTGGTACCGCATCGTTTTCCTGGCCTCAGGCGAGCGCTCGCTCGATCGTTTTGTAGAAGCGGAGCACTTGTGCGCCTCATCAATAATGACAAAATCCCAGTTTGCAGCCCATACCCGCTCCCGAACCTCCTGACGTTTTGCGTAATCAAGGGAAGTGATGACCTGCGACTCCCGCTGCCAGAGATTGACCATCTGCTGCTTGTCATTTTCAGCATTTATAGGAGTGAAGATTTCATCGAAGAAACGCAAGAGTTCATCCTGCCATTGGATGGTCAGTGCCGCCGGAACAACGATGAGCACACGCTCAAGAGCTTTACGGAGCTTTAGCTCTTTGATGAGCAAGCCTGCCATTATGGTTTTGCCTGCCCCGGGATCATCTGCGAGGAGAAACCTCAGTCGAGCCTTATGTACTTTTAAAAATAATTCAACCGATTCTTAAACATCTTGAACATGCTTTGGCTTTTCACTTGAAGCACATCCTGCAAGTTTCTGCAAATGATAGCACATTGACAGTACGCCCTCTTTCTCTAAAGTTATACTCTATTCTTGACGTAACATCATCACTTGTTACAGGAAAAGGCGAACTTCAGCAGGCAGGATAGTACTGTATCTGTTTTACGAATTTTTGTGTGAAGGTATATCAATTATTTTAACTGATTATGGATTATTGGTACAGTTCTTATAACTCAACTATGTTTTTTCATAAAATATTCGACGTAATGCCGGGGGAATACCCCCTCCATCGGGCCAAAGTACGAGGCGTTGAGTGCACCGCAGGCTGCAGCAAGCCTCAGGCACTCTCGCGGAGGAAGGTCCTCGATGAAGCCGCAGATGAACCCCGCATCAAAGGCATCCCCTGCCCCCGTCGGATCTGCCTCCTCAACCGGGAAAGAGGGTACATCGATCACCCCCTCCCGCTGCACAAGCCGGGCACCCCCCTTCCCTCTCTTTATCACAATTCTTCCAATCCCATTTGAAAAAAGCCACCCGCAGGCTTCCTCCTGGGTTTGCTTACAAGTGATGCTGAGAAGCTCCTTTTCCCCCGGGAGGAGGATGTCCGCAAGCTCAATCAGGGGCCCGATCACCTCCTCAAGCTTTCCACCCCCCAGAAGCTCCGCTCGAATGTTCGGGTCAAAGGAAATAAGACCCCCATTTCCCTTAACCTTTGAAGCAATTTCTAAGATCACACCCCTCATCTCCTCGCTCACCATCAGGGAGCACCCCATGACGTGGAAAAGCCTGACGCCTGCAAGCACCCCCTCAGCCGGCATACCTATGCGCCCCGCAGCTGCCCTGGCGATGTGGTAGAGAAACTTCCGCTCACCGCTCTTCGCATAGGAGACGAAGGCCACCGCCGTCACCTCACCGTCCCTCCGGTCTATAAGAGAGACGTCAACCCCGTCTAGAGAAAGGCGCATCAGGATCTTGTACCCAAACTCGTCGTTCCCCACAGCCCCGATTATTCCAGCGCTGTGTCCGAGGCAGGCTGCCTGGTCGATGAAGATCGCGGGCGCTCCGCTCGGATAGGGACCGCTGAAATCCCCCTGGACCCAGAGCGGAATATCCCTCTCCTTTCTCATGATCTCGACCAGTATCTCACCGGCTGTAAGTAT
>CAZPCG010000240.1:0-4224 GCA_964584875.1 uncultured Spirochaetota bacterium | reverse complement strand
GAATTGCACCGACTCCGACCATTTTGCTTGCAACAAGAAAATACGGGTGTATCGGCGGCATCGCAATAACTGCAAGTCACAACCCACCGCAGTGGAATGCGTTGAAGCTCTGCGATGAAAATGGACTCTTACTTACCGAGGACAAGGTAGACAAGCTCGGGGCCTACGTGGAGAAACATGCCCGTCCATCAATACAATGGAAAGGCTTTCAGGAAACCGGTAAATCCACATTCGATGATCGAGCAAAGAACCTCCACATTGAAGAGGTTCTGAAACTCGTTGACCGCTCGCTCATCCAGGATAAGAAGTTCAGGGTAGCCATTGATCCCGGAGGTGGAACAGGAGCAGTAATCGACAGAGAATTCCTAAAAGAGCTTGGCTGCACGGTTATAGCCATCAACGATCGACCGCAGGGTTTGTTCCCCCGAGAACCAGAACCTATCCCGGAGCACCTCAGCGGGCTCAGCAATCTGGTGAAGACATCAGGGGCAGACATAGGTTTTGCCCAGGATCCCGATGCTGACCGCCTTTCCCTTGTCTCTGATACCGGATCGCCGATCGGCGAAGAGTATACAATAGTTCTTGCAGGAGAAGCTTACCTGAGAAAACAGAAGACCGACATTGCATGCAACCTTTCGACGTCAATGATGGTCGATGATCTCGGAAGGAGGCATGGCGTAAGGGTCATCAGGACTAAGATCGGAGAAATCCACGTTACCAGCACCCTCATTTCGAATGGACTCAATTATGGAGGCGAGGGCAATGGTGGGGTTATTGTGCCATCCACCAATCCATGCAGGGATAGTATTGTCGGCATGGGTCTAATTCTTGAGCTACTGGCCAGTGTTAACAGGCCTCTTTCACAAATAATCTACGAGTTTCCATCCTACATAATGAGAAAAATCAAGGTGCCTCTGCAATCCATAATGCAGCCTTCAGATTCCGAAGACTTCTATGACCGGATCGTTCAATGCGCTTCGAAGTTTCTCACAAATTATTCATATATTACTTTAGATGGTATTAAATTTTATACTGATGATGAATGGCTCCATATCAGGAATTCAAATACGGAGCCAGCAGTGCGTATAATGGCAGAATCAAAAACGAAAAAACAAACTGAAAAGCTCCTCGACATAGGTATAAAACTGGTTGCAATATAAAAAGTCTTGATGATACAAAATTTAGAGGCATTTCAGGAGGAAGGCGCAAAAGATGGAAGGCCTCTTCGATGAAAAAATGGATGAAGGCATGCTTCTGGCAAAAAAGTATGCACCTGAAAAAATTGAGGATTTTTACGGCCAGGAGCACCTGCTTGGAAGAAACGGTGCGCTGGGAAGACTTATAGAAGAGGACAGGATGATATCCTCTGTCTTTTATGGTCCCCCCGGATGCGGAAAAACAGCCCTTGCAAAAATCATTGCCTATCGCACGAAAAGTGAATTCTACAGGCTCAACGCAGTAACAGCTCGTATTGAGGAACTGAGATTGGCTCTGAGAAAAGCAGAACAAAATCGACTGATGGGAAGAAATACCCTGCTCTTCATCGATGAGATTCACCGCTTCAATAAAATGGTGCAGGATGGATTGCTGCCAGCTCTAGAAGATGGGATCATCACCATCATCGGAACAACAACTAAAAATCCATTCTTCTACTTAATTCCACCCCTGAGATCAAGAATTCTTCTCTTTGAGTTTGAAAAGCTTTCTGCAGACGCTTTAATGAAGATACTCAAACGCCCCGTTGAAAAAGAAAAGATGATCATCGGGGAAAAGGCACAGGATTACCTGATTTCTTTTTCAAACGGAGACGCCAGGAGGATGTTCAACATCCTTGAATCAGCCGCTGTTATCAGCAGAGGTGGTGAAATAAAGGTCGATACAATCTCTCAAATTCTGCAAAGGCACGGACTGCTCTACGATCGCGACGAGGACTATCACTATAACACCATTTCAGCATACATTAAATCGATTCGAGGCTCAGACCCCGACGCAGCGCTTCACTGGCTCTCCGTAATGCTTGAAGGCGGAGAGGACCCGCTCTATATAGCCCGGCGGCTCATTATCCTTGCAAGCGAGGATATAGGACTTGCAGATTCTCTATCCCTCGTTCTGGCAACCTCAGCTTACGATGCTGTGGAGAACATCGGTATGCCCGAGGCAAGGATAATTCTCTCTCATGTCACCCTGTATCTCGCTCTTCAGCCCAAGAGTAACTCAAGCTATCTCGCAATAGCAAAAGCCATTGAATATGTAAAAAGGCATGGTAGCCAGGATGTCCCTGACTATCTTAAATCGGCGCATCCTGCGTCAAAAGGCTACAAATACCCCCATGACTTCCCATATCACTACACGGTTCAGGACTATATGAGGCAGAAGGTAAAGTTCTACGAAGCCGGAACGCTTGGAGAGGAGAAGGAGCTGAAGAAAAGGCTTGATTTCCTTAATAATCTTCACACGAGAGGGGAGGAATGGATTGAGAGAAGAAAAAAGGTAAATCAAAAAGAAATGGATGGGAAGGAGGAAAAGGTGTGAATAAAAAGGAATGGCGCAGGAAGGCAGAGAGCATTCGCGATTCAATTTCCCTGGAAGAGAAGCGAAAGCTTGACACGGTCATACAGCGCCACCTTTTCGCATGGAAGCCATTTCAGGATGCCCGTTACATCTTCTGCTACGTAAGCTTCAGGAGCGAGGTTGATACCCATAGGATTATCAAAAGGTCAATTGAGGAAAACAAGGTTATTTCTGTTCCAAGGATAAACCTCGCTTCTGGAGAAATGAGAGCCCTTATCATAGATAGTATGAAGAGTTGCCTTGAGCCCGGCGCTTTCGGGATTCTCTCGCCGAAAAGCTCGTGTATAGAGGTCAACTATTTAAAACTTGACCTCATCATTGCACCTGGATTCGCATTCACTCAGAGGGGGGATAGACTTGGCTACGGAGGCGGTTTCTATGACAGGTTTTTAAAACAACACAACAGGGCGATTGTCTGCGCACTCACCTATGACCGTCTCATCTTCGATCATTTACCGGTTAAGGAACACGATTTCCCTGTCGATTATCTAATATCGGAGTCCGGGGTCAATAAAACTGCAAGAGGAAAGCGATGAATGAGGGATTCTCGGTGACCTTCTGGGGAGTACGGGGAAGCTATCCTGTCCCAGGGAAAACCACACAACTCTTCGGCGGCAACACCACCTGTCTCGAGGTAACAGCAGGCAAGACGACGCTCATCGTAGATGCAGGCACGGGCATCATCAATCTGGGAAATAAGATCACCGCTGATTACTTTAAAAAGGACGGTGGGAATCCCCTTGAGCTCACCATTCTACTCACCCATCTCCACCACGATCACACCCAGGGTCTTCCCTTCTTCACCCCGCTCTACCTCGGTCAGAGCATACTGCACCTCTTCGGCCCGAGAAACTTTGGAGATGAGTTGCAGGTGGTGCTCGAAAGGTCAATGACACCGCCGAACTTTCCCGTCGATTTCTATCATTCAAGCTCCATCAAGGATATCACGACGGTAAAAGAGAACAACGTCATCCTCCTCGATGCGGCCAACCAAAAACCCCAGCTTCTGAATAAGTTCTTTGACACCATCGGCGCGGGAAGTTCGACCATAACAGTAAAAATACAGAATGACTACTCACATCCCACAGACGGCGTCTTTGTTTACCGCTTCGATTATGAGGGCAGGTCAGTTGTATTTGCAACGGATGTGGAAGGATATCTGTTTGGAAACTCCAAGCTCATAAACTTCGCAAAAGGGGCAGACCTTCTCATCCACGATGCACAGTATACCCAGGAGCAGTACGTCGCCCTCCCTACCCCAAAACAGGGCTTCGGACACAGCACACCAGAGATGGCCATCGAGGTAGCACGAAAGGCTGAAGTGCGAGCTTTAGCCCTCACCCATCATGACCCATTGGTTGATGATAGCCGGCTGAAAAAAACCCAGGCTAAGTTTCAGAAACGCTTCCCTGGACTATTCTATGCCCGCGAGGGTCTCAACTACAGGATTGAATAAAGATTGAATAAAGATTGAATAAGAATGTGGGGAAATTCACTTCTCCATAAAAAATGGTAGAAGCTCGGGGTGCAATTCCATGTATGCATTGAGCTCATCGATGTTGTTCGCACTGAAACCTGTATACTCCTCCTCTGATAACCCCAAATATGAGAAAAACTTCCTGTTTACATCCTCAATGAACTTTTCCTGCTCTC
>CAZPCG010000239.1:3715-4233 GCA_964584875.1 uncultured Spirochaetota bacterium | reverse complement strand
AAAGACTATACTCTCAGCGGTACGGGAGGATATAGCATTACAATCCAGGCGGTGAGCGGAGAGCTGGAGGATATACAAGTTAGTGTAACAGACTATCACATGAGTGTTACAGTCCAGCCAGCAATGATCCCCGGTTCCAATCCGCCTTCGGCTTCTTTCTCTTTCAACGCAACCGAATTTGGTTGTGGTTGTGGGAGGTGAGAAGTTGGAAGATGGAGATCAAACCGCCCATAATATCTCTTGTTTAAGGT
The DNA here is from genome assembly GCA_964584875.1 of uncultured Spirochaetota bacterium. GTDB lineage: Bacteria > Spirochaetota > B62-G9 > B62-G9 > DRHN01 > CAZPCG01. The sequence continues at coordinate 3,982 of CAZPCG010000239.1, read as the reverse complement.
AGGTCTAACACCTTTACTCTTCTTACTCCTTGTGGCTTCTGTATTGCTTCAGAAATATCAGGATATAATTGCAGTATTCGTGATAATCTTTCAGACAATCAGTGATCGAAGAATAGATGCTGCGCCAACTCTGTTAGTTTGGCCAGATCATCCTGTATAAGCGTTATTTTTCTCAATATAAAATTCTCTCTGATCATTTCTGTGAAACTAAAAGCTCTCCTACACATTTGAAAGGTAATCTAATATCTCTCCATAATTTTGAATGAC
>CAZPCG010000239.1:0-3705 GCA_964584875.1 uncultured Spirochaetota bacterium | reverse complement strand
ATTTTCATGTCCCTTCCCTGCAGCCTGAGATCCGAAAAGAACAATAAACCTTATCCCCTTATCAAAAGCGGTTTTTTTAATTCCTTCCATGTCTATTTTCATATCGTTATAATATATAGCAGTGATCTTAAGGCAACGATGAATAAAAATCAAAGCAATGTCGGACAATTTTAAGTATGAAGAGTTATTCGTAAACGGAAGTCATTTCTCGATAAAGCCTTTCGGCATCCTCCCTGCGGCACAGCTCGGTCCCGGGCGTCATAACCGCAGCTGTTCCTGCCGCTACACCGAATCTTATTGCATCGTATTCCGTCATGCCTCGTGCTAAACTCAGGACAATACCAGCTACCATACTGTCTCCGGCACCTACTTTACTGATAACAGGCACTGTCGGCGGCAGGATATGCTCTACAGTTCTATCAACGGCCATGATAACTCCGGCCGCACCAAGAGAGATAACCACTACTTCGCTTTGGCCGGTTGCAACAATCGCCCTGGCTTTATCCTTTATCTGAGGTTCTTCTTTTATCTCCCCATCAAAAAGTTCTCTAAACTCCCGTATATTCGGCTTAATCAGATAAGCACCTTCCTGCAATACCGGCTTAAGATTCTTAGCAGGCGCATCAACGATAACTCTGATGCCTTTCTCTTTCCCTATCCTGGCTATGCGGGCATAAAAATCCTCCGGCACCCCGGAAGGGAGGCTGCCGCTTGCAACGATATAATCCGGCTCTGGTTTAATATTCCCCAATTCGTCAAGGAATCTCTGCCATTCTTCGTCACACAAAACAGGACCGGGCATGCCAAAACGGTATTGAAGACCTGTAGATTCTTCAAGGATTATTACGTTCTCCCGTATTGCATCTTCTATATAAATGGGATGGTGTTCTATTTTTTCTCCTTCTAACAGGTCATTGAGCAGTTGCCCTGAAAGGCCTCCTGATGGATAGAGAAGTTTTGATTCCCCTCCTAACTTCTTTACGGCCCTTGAAACGTTAACCCCTCCACCCCCCGCTTCGTACGTGGGCATTTTGCAATACAATTTACGCTCAACAATAACCCGCTCAACCCCAGCGCTCTTATCAATACAGGGATTCATGGCTATGGACACAATTGTTTTCATTATCTATTTTGCCCTCCGGCGAATTGCAGAGGTGAAAAGAGGGGCCTCCACTTGCCAATGGAAAATAGGCGGGGGAAAAGCAGCTTCCTGGCCTCCTCGATTAAAAAAAGGGTACCCCCTGCAGTAAGGGCGATACCCCATCCCCTGAGGTCGAGAGGAACAGTGTTGAAAGCAACCTGGAGAAAGGGGAGGTACAGTACTGCAAAGTGCAGCACTACGGCAGTTCCCACCCCTGCCAGGAGCCAGGGGTTTCTTTGAAAGCCCAGTGAAAATACTGTGTGCTCGTCGGAACGGGCATTGAATGCCCTGAACCATTCAAATGCCACCATAGAGGTGAAGGCAAGGGTCCTCGCCTCCACGATCCCCATCCTTGCAATGGCCCAGCTGAAAATGAGGTAGAGCCCTCCCCCCATCAGCAGGGCAAAGAATCCCACCCGGAGAAGCAGGCCCGGGAACAAAAGCCCAACCCTGGGGTGTCGAGGGGGATGCTCAAGCTCATCGCCGAGCCTGGGCTCAAGCCCCAGTGGAATCGAAGAGGAAGAATCAGTCACCAGGTTCACCCACAGTATCTGTACGGCAAGCAGGGGAGCCTTGCCTGCAAGGCCTACACATGCTATGAGGGCTAAAAGCTCCCCGATGTTGGTACTGAGGAGAAAGAAGATTACGTTCCTCAGCCGGGTGAAGATAGCCCTGCCCTCCTCAACCGCGGCAACCACAGAGGCAAAGTTGTCGTCTGCAAGCACCATGTCACTGGCCTCCTTGGCCACATCCGTGCCCGTGATTCCCATGGCTATTCCGATGTTTGCGGCCTTGAGCGCAGGGGCGTCATTTACCCCGTCCCCGGTCATCGCTACCACGTGCCCCCGGCTTTTTAAGGCACTGACTATCCTCAGCTTGTGAAGGGGCTCAATTCGTGCAAACACAGTGATATCCTCCACCTGCCCGGCCAGCTCCTCATCGTTCATCTTCGCAAGCTCCACACCGGTGACAGCTTTTCCTTCGGGCATTCCAAGCTGGCGGGCTATTGACACGGCGGTAAGCCGGTTGTCGCCTGTGATCATCACCACTTTTATCCCCGCTTTCTTGCAGAGCCTGACCGCCTCTTTGGCCTCCTCACGGGGAGGGTCTTCCATTCCAAAAAGGCCTAAAAATACCAGCCTCCCCCTTATGTGCTCCTCCTCAAGGTCCTCCATTTCATCGGGGACCTCGTAAAAGGCGGTAGCGATTACCCTCAGGGCTTCTTTTGCCATGTATTCATTCGCCTTCATTACCGTCCCGGCTGCGCTTTCATCAAGGGGATGTGCTTTATTCCCTTTGATGACGAAACCGCACATTGAGAGGAGTCTCTCCGGCGACCCCTTGAGGTACACCACCCTTTTCCCCTCCTCCCTGTGGTGGAGGGTTGCCATGTACTGCTTTTCGCTCTGGAAAGGTATCTCATCGAGGCGGGGGAATCTGTGCTCCAGCTTCTCCTTGTCCATCCCCGCCTTGGCGGCTGCTACCACAAGCGCACCCTCCGTCGGATCTCCAATTATACTATAGGAGGCCCCATTCTCATCGCCGGAAAGAAGGGCATCATTGCACAGGACCCCGGCGGTCAGATGAAGGTTAAGAAGCTCTACCTCTCCCTGGTCGACAATATTACCGTTTTTCCTGAACTCCCCCTCCGGCCGGTATCCCTCCCCGGTCACTTCAAAAAACTCTCCATCCACAAATATTTTTCTCACAGTCATCTGGTTCAGGGTGAGGGTCCCGGTTTTATCCGAACAGATTACTGTCGCCGAACCCAGGGTCTCAACTGCAACGAGCCTTCTTATGATGGCATTTCGCTTTGCCATCACCTTCATCCCCACAGCAAGGACCACAGTGACCACGGCGGGGAGACCCTCAGGTATTGCGGATACGGCCGCAGCAACGGCAAGGAGGAATATCTCAAGCCATCCCATCTCCCTGGCAAGACCAACTGCTGCCAGGATGCCGGTAATACAGATGACAATCACAATGATGTACCTGCTCAACCTGTCGATGCTTTTTTGTACCGGTGTCTTTTCCGCCCTGACCTCCTCCATACCCGTGGTTATCTTTCCTATCTCGGTGGACATGCCGGTGCTTACCACCAGGGCCACCGTCCTGCCGTAGACAGCATTTGTACCCGTATAGAGCATATTTTTCCTGTCAGGAAGGGGGAGGTCTTCACCCAGGGCCCTGGTATGCTTTTCTACCGGGACGGATTCTCCGGTGAGGGTAGCCTCGTTCACCCTCAGATTGGACTCTTCCAAAAGCCTTGCATCTGCCGGAACCCTGTCTCCTGACTCAAGTATGATCACATCCCCCGGCACCAGCTCTGAGGAGGGAATAGGCCTCACATTCCCTCCCCGCTTCACCCTGGCCATGGGAGCTGCAAGCTTCATCAGTGCTTCCATCGCCTTCTCGGCCCTTGATTCCTGGATAAAGCCTATAAAAGCATTCAGAATAAGAACAGAGCAGATGACCACGGCATCAACAGGGTGCTGTACAATGATGGAGACCACTGCGGCTGCGATCAGAATGTATATGAGGGGGCTCAAAAACTGCTTCAGGAA
>CAZPCG010000238.1:3685-4249 GCA_964584875.1 uncultured Spirochaetota bacterium | reverse complement strand
TTATTACCCCCTGTATGTGTAACAACGCCTCTTTCAGTCTAGCTACAGAACTCACCGCATTTGATTCTATAAATTTGTCTTATTTTAAACTAAATCGAATAGGATAAGGCCCTATGCCAAAGGTTGTGGGAGAGAGCCGATGAATCCTCTCGATAAAGCCCTCAGCAGCCTTCTGGTATTTAGGCTGGGGCATCTGCTTTAGCTCTACGTCGAGTATGCTTCCCCTAAGCTTGAGTACTCCCCCAACATTGAGGAGATCGCGAAATCGTTGTGTGTAGTCGCGCCAGTTGGGATAAACGGCCATCCAGGTATTCAGTGCCATCCGGCGTACGTTGTGGGAAGCCGCTCTCAATATATCCAATACCCACTTCTTGCTGAAATCAAGACGGCTGTAACCATTCTCGCAGAGATAGTCCAGACGATGTATCTTTGCAGGAAGAATGAGCCGCTCAGCCTCGATCAAATTTAACTCGGCAAGTTTCTCATCATAAAGTGCTTTCAAAGACACTTCATCTCGCTGCTGCACTTCCGGAATCTCGGTAAGATCATGAGGAGCCTTAAATG
>CAZPCG010000238.1:0-3675 GCA_964584875.1 uncultured Spirochaetota bacterium | reverse complement strand
CCTCAGATTCTGAGACTCCCCGAAACACTCCTTCTTCTACAGGTTGCCCTTCTTCGGAGGCTTCAATCAATCCCCCGGCTAACTCCTCCAGCGTATCGACCTTTTCAATTTGCTGTGTCGAATTCTCTCCGGCCGCCTTCTTTTTTGAGTGTTCCCTTGACAAATCCACAACTAAGGCAGAAAGAGTGGAAGGTTTGAGACAGATATGAAACTTTTCAGTCACCGCTTTACCAATACGCTTTCTCCATCTCCGCGGCCCTTGAGCGCACAGTTTCACGTACTCCTTGCGTACAAACTCTCTGACCTCTTCTGTGATCAGCGCAGGGCGGCCGGGTGTTTCAACGAGCGAGGCGTCTCCGTGTACATACCGGGCGAACAGTAACTTGAATGCATTTGAGATCTCAATTGATATGAGTTCTCTAGCTATTAGCCCTTACCTTAAGGGAGGGCTATTTCACCTTACCTGTACCCGCTCCGCTCCATTTCTCCCCATTCCCTCACCCTGGCGTAGTATTTGAAAACCCCGCCAACTCTGAAGATGAGGTTTATCTGCCTGTAGAAGAGGTTCTCGAGGAGCGACACTGCAATTTTGAGGAGGAAATGATGAAATCTAAGGGTTGTTCCCACAATGTAGTGCTCCATGGCTATGGCCATGAAGGAGTGAACGATGCTGTAAACCCAGGAGACGAAGAGGAAGTAAATGACGGAGCTCGGGGGAAAGGTGTTCAAAAGGAGGCCACCGGCCATTATCGCGTAGGCGATGAGCTCCAGGAAGGGTGGGACAACCTCAGAAAGGAAGTAGAAGGGGAATGCAAAGAGGCCGAGGCTACCGTACTTCGGATTGAAGAAGACCTCGCGGTTTTCAAATAAGCTCTCCATCAAACCCATCTGCCAGCGCAGACGCTGCTTCTTAAGCACCCTCACCCTTGAGGGAAGCTCAGTCCAGCAAACCGTGTCGTGAACGAAGGCGATTCTGTATCTCTTCCTCTCTCTTCTCTTCAGTTTGTGAAGTTTTACAACAAGCATCATGTCCTCGCCGAGGCTCCGCCTCTTATACCCCTCGATCTGCAGCACGTCCTCTTTTTTGAACAGACCGAAAGCCCCCGATATGATGAGGAGGCAGTTGATGGTTGAAAGCCCCATCCTGCCCATGAAGAACGAGCGGGCATATTCTATGCTCTGGAGGATCACGAGGATGTTCTTAGTGAGGTGTTCTTTTAAGAGTCTGCCCGACTGTATATCGGCTCCGTTTGCGGCCTTCACGACACCGCCGACTGCGGTCATCCTCTCCGGGTCGTTGACGAAGGGGAGAATGAGTTTTGTAAGAGCATCGCTGCCGAGTATGGTGTCGGCATCTATGGCGCAGAAATAGGGGTAGCGGGATACGTTAATGCCTGCATTGAGCGCATCAGCCTTCCCCCCGTTCTCCTTGTCGATTACTACGATGTTCTTGAACTCCCTGGAGATATATATCCCCCTGATGAGCTCGGTCTGGATTGAGCGCCTGAATATGTAGTCGGTTTTAATCAGCTTGAAGGCCTCTTTCAGCACATCGAGTGTTCTGTCCTTCGAGCCATCATTCACCACAAGGATCTCATAGCTCGGGTAGCGCACAAAGAAGAGGGAGCGAACGCTCTCGACTATGGTCTTCTCTTCATTATATGCGGGGAGAATGATGGAAACTGGTGGCAGTAGCCTGAACTTGAAAGCCTGATCGAGATCGAATGAGAATCCGAACCGCTTCCTCCTGTTGATTGCGATGAGTGAAATGAGAAGTATGGTCAGGTAGATAGTGTTGATTGAAAAAAAGTAGGCAACTATGAAGACAAAAACAATGTTGAGAACAAGTGTCCAGTCAATCGTGAGCACTGTCAATAAGCCTCCCAACTGTGGGGTTTGCTGTACGAAAATTTTTTAGATATTCGGTATATCCTTTTCGGATGAGTGACTTCAGCAGTATCAGGGCTTCATTTCTCTTCTTCTCATCCGCTCCATCTACCTCCCGTATTGCCCTGTCAACTATACCTCTCTCTATCAGTGTCTGTGCGATCATGTCGCGGGCATAGCGATCATCAACATCAAGGTAGGCAAGCGTTGCAGTGATACCGATCTTTCCGAGGTTGATGAGGGCGTTCGCTGCATTTCTGCGGACATAGAAGTTGCTGTCTTTAAGGAGAGGTATGAGCCTGTAGGCTGCACCCTTGAGGGACATTTCTCCTACTATCCTGCACGCTGTGGCTCTGACCTGCCACTCGGAGTGGCTCAGTGCGTCCAGAATCGTTTTAACCGCAAAAAGGTCGTTTAACCTGCCAATGGCATTCAGGGATGCGATCCTCACATCGAGGCTGTTGCTTTCGGTATAGAGAGCTTTCAACTCCTCGATGCTTTCAACAAGCTGGAGCTCGCCCGCAACCCTTAAAAGGAGGATGAGTTTTTTCTCGGGGAGGGTGTTCAGCTTGAGGTAGGGCTTCATGGGTTCGTATATCCCCTTGTCGAAGAATGACAGGATGGCTGCAATCAGCCATGCATGGGGAAAGGAGCATACGCTGAATAGGCGAAGGAGGGAAGGTACGGTTTTTTCCTCCCTTATTTCTCCCAGAGCTATTATCGCTGCTGAAACAACCTTCGGGTTAGGGTCAAGCAGCGCTCTGGTTATGGCATCAGCACTGGACCCGGATTCCAGGAGCCCGAGCATACGGCAGGAACGAAGCCTTTTCACGGGGAATACACTGAAGAGTGAGCTCTCGAGGGAAGCTATAAAGCCCAGAGCCCTCACAACCTCCTTGAGACGCTCCTGTTTGCGACCCGTTGTGATTGCTACAATGGTTGTGAAAACCTCGGTGAACACGGTCCTCTGAAATCGCCTGAAGGTAAGCTTCTCTATCCCGATTTCTCCGAGCATATACCCGAACAGCATATCCTGCATTCTTGCCCTGATGTGTGCCCTGATCTTTGACCCCAGCTGCTTAACAAACACATAGCCAAGATGGAAGAGGAAAAAGACCAGTATCGATGCGAAGAGAGCAGTTGCAATCCGAAATGTTATTATCTTTATGGTGCCAAGAAAATGCAGGGTTACCATTTTATAAGTGGATGGAATTTTAATTGATTTGTTTTTCCATACTGTGTTTCTATCCAGCTATAGCCGAGGAAAAGCTCGAGGTTTTCTGTAACGTTGCAGGATATTCCAAGGGCGATTTCAAATACCCTCCTCTCCTTCTTTCTAGTTTCTACATCCCCGCCATAGGTGAATCCGGCATAGAGGATGTTCTTTTCGAAGTACGCCAGGTTCATGCTGATGTTGAGGGTTGCGGTGGAATAGCCGGAGATGTAGAGGTAGTGGTTGTAGCGGAGGAGTACGAAGTTTAGATCACCAAAGTACTTGACGATCTCCGGTTTAATAGCGAGCAGGGTATCGTTTTGTATGGCAATCTCCGGCGCTTCTCCATAAACATCGGCTGAGATATAAACTCCTGCCCCAAATCCACCCGGGAATGATATCGTTGCACCAATCTGTCCTCCAGCGATCGGAGAGAAATCTGGATCGGGGGTGAAAAAGAAGTTTCCGAGCATGTAGAGGTTACGTATCCCCATGAAAACGTTTGTAAGGGTAACGGTCCGGTCGTGAGCGCCCCCTGCAGCGGCATCCTCGTAGAGGAAGGAGATGTTCCACAC
>CAZPCG010000237.1:0-4268 GCA_964584875.1 uncultured Spirochaetota bacterium | reverse complement strand
CAACGAAACCTTCACGATGATCAGATCTCTCATACTCGAGGAGGAGATGAGGCGGGCCGTGTCCCTCCGCTACGATTATGAGCTGCTTAAGATCATCCTGAAGGAGGGGAGGGCGCCGGATATCCGCATCTCGGTCAATCTCCTGGAACGCTCAAACTACGGTTTCGGGAAGCTGAAGTCACTTCTCACCGGGGGCAAGGAGCTTGAAACCGGAGAAATACTCTTTCGAACCTTCAGGAGATTGGTGGAGATGCACCAGGCGGGCGGAAGGGAGATCGATCATGCCTGTGACTGCGCCTATTACGAAGAGGTGTTCAGGCTTCTGGATGCCTGTGATAATGATTTTATCAGAAATTACTTTGTGAGGGAGATAGATGCCCTGAACATACTCACCACCCTGAGGTTGAAAATTCAGGGGAAGCGGAGGGCGGCATTGAGGGAGAGGTATGTCCCTTTTGGCTCCATAGACCTCCACTATCTTGAGGACGGATTCGAAATGAACCTCGATGGTTTTGCCTCTCTCATACAGTTTTCACCCCTTGCGGTTCATATGAGGGAGGTTGAAAAATCGGGGGACGAAGAGGAGCAGGTGGCCCAGCTCGAGCGGCTCTTTGATGAGGCTCTTCAACGCTATTTACAGGAGAGTATGTTCGTCACCTTCGGCATAGAGCCGCTATTTGCCTTTCTGTTGTTCAAGGAACGGGAGCTGAGGAATTTGCGGACGATATTCGTGGCAAGGAGTTCCGGAGTACAACCCGAGGAGATCAGGAAATACCTGCGAGGTTTCCATGCATAGCATTGCTGTTCTTGGTGATGAGAGGAACATTCTCGGCTTTAAACCCTTCGGCGTTGACGTGTACCTCTCCCATGAAAGCAGCCAGAGCCTTGATGACTGGTTCAGGGACATAGTTAAAAAAAACTACAGGCTCATCCTGATCACTGAAACTGTAGCGCGGCGGCTGAAGGGGCGGATAGATGAGCTGTGGGCAAGGGATTTCCCCGTCATTCTCACCATAGGTGGGGTAGGGGAGACCTCGCGCATGGCCTTCGAGCATCTCAGGAGCCTTGTGATCAAGGCTGTTGGAACAGATCTATTCAAGGAGAAGTAGAATGGTAAAAACGGCATCAGGCGCGGGCAGAGGGCCCGGGAAGGGGGAAGCTGAAGTTGGAAGAATCATCAAGGTTGCAGGTCCTCTGGTTGTTGCTTCGAATATGAGGTATGCGAAGATATACGACGTTGTGCGGGTGAGCGAAAAACGCCTCATGGGTGAGGTAATCGAGATGCGGGGGGATGAGGCATCCATACAGGTTTATGAGGAAACGGGTGGCCTGGGCGTTGGTGAGCCCGTGTACCTCACAGGTCAGCCGCTGTCCGTTGAGCTGGGGCCCGGTCTGATAGAGTCGATTTACGATGGCGTGCAGAGACCCCTCAACGTCATCAGAGAGAGAGTAGGGGACCTGATTACCAGGGGTATTGATCTGCCAGGCCTTTCGAGGGATAAGAAGTGGGATTTTCAGCCGCGCCTCAAACCAGGTGATAGGGCAGAAGAGGGTGATATACTGGGCAGCGTTGATGAGACGATCCTCGTGAAGCATCACATCATGGTTCCCCCGGGTATACGGGGAGTGGTAGCATCGATCGAAAGGGGTCAGCACACCATAACGGATACCATAGCGGTCATAAAGACCGACGGCGGTCAGGAGATAAAAATTACCATGATGCAGCGCTGGCCTGTCCGCCAGCCACGGCCCTATATCGAGAAGCTTGATCCCGATGAGCCGCTCGGAACAGGACAGAGGGTCATCGACGCCTTCTTTCCCATCAGCAAAGGGGGGACCGCCTGCTGTCCGGGACCGTTCGGAAGCGGGAAGACTGTAGTGCAGCACCAGCTTGCGAAATGGGCCGATGCCCAGATCATCATATACGTGGGTTGCGGAGAGCGCGGCAACGAGATGACGGACGTGCTCATCGAGTTTCCGGAGCTGAAAGACCCCCATTCAGGGGAGCCGCTCATGAAGCGAACCGTGCTCATCGCAAACACCTCGAACATGCCCGTTGCGGCCAGGGAGGCTTCGGTTTACACGGGAATAACGATTGCCGAGTACTTCAGGGATATGGGATACTCCGTGGCCCTTATGGCGGACTCGACCTCGAGGTGGGCCGAGGCGATGAGGGAGATGTCAGGGAGGCTTGAGGAGATGCCGGGCGAGGAGGGGTATCCTGCCTACATGGGGACCAGGATAGCCGAATTCTACGAGCGGGCGGGCAAGGTTATGTGCCTGGGCAGCGATGGAAGGATTGGAGCACTCAGTGCCATCGGGGCGGTCTCTCCACCCGGTGGAGACCTCTCAGACCCGGTCGTACAGTCAACCCTGAGGGTTGTGAAGGTATTCTGGAGCCTTGAGGACAAGCTTGCATACAGGAGACACTTCCCCGCAATAAGCTGGCTCACCAGCTACTCCCTCTACACGGACAACCTGCGCGATCACTTCATAAAGGATTACGGTGCGGAGTGGGTTGGCAACGTGGAAAAAGCGATAGCGATACTGCAGCAGGAGGCGGAGCTTGAGGAGATCGTCAGGCTTGTCGGGCTCGATGCACTTTCACCTGTCAACAGGCTCATCATGGAAACCGCTAAATCGATCAGAGAGGATTTCCTTCACCAGAATGCCTTTGATGAAATCGATACCTACTCTTCATTTCACAAAATGGTAAAGCTGATGGATGTTATCATGCATTTCCATGTGCTTGCCGGGGAGGCTCTTGAAAGCGGCGTCACCATCCTCGACATAGCCGGGATTCCGATCAGGGAGAAGATCGCCAGGGCGAAGTTCACGCCGGAGGACAGGCTTGAGGAGTATGACCGTCTGAAGGATGAGATTTCTAAGAGCTTCAAGGAGCTCAGGGAGAAAGTTGCCCTGGAAGTATGAAAATTAGAAGTTCAGGGAGGTTTCAATGATAAAGGAGTACAACACGATTAAAGAGGTGGTGGGGCCCCTCATGCTCGTTGAGCAGGTGGAGGGGGTCAAATATGAGGAGCTTGTTGAGATCGAGCTCCCGAGCGGCGAGCTCCGCAACGGGCGTGTGCTGGAAGTAAACAGGGACAGGGCCCTCATCCAGCTCTTTGAAGGTGTCATAGGGGTGAATGTGTTCCAGACAAAGGTCCGCTTCAAGGGCAAGGGGATGGAGCTGGACGTTTCCGAGGACATTCTGGGGAGGGTGTTCGATGGCCAGGGGAGGCCCATTGATAGAGGGCCGAAGATCATCCCCGAACTTCGGCTTGATATCAACTCCTCGCCCATCAACCCCTATGCGAGAGACTACCCCTCCGAGTTCATTCAGACCGGGTTCTCTACAATAGACGGGCTCAACACGCTCGTGAGGGGGCAGAAGCTGCCCATATTTTCGGGAAGCGGCCTGCCCCATGCGAAGATGGCCGCGCAGATCGCACGTCAGGCGAGAGTGCTGGGGAAGGAAGAGCAGTTTGCCGTCGTGTTTGCTGCAATGGGCATCACCTTTGAGGAGGCGCAGTTCTTCAGGCAGGATTTCCAGCGAACCGGCGCCATCGAGCGTACGGTTCTCTTCATTAACCTTGCATCGGATCCTGCAGTCGAAAGGATAGCTACCCCGCGGCTGGCCCTTACGGCTGCCGAGTATCTGGCATTCCAGAAGGACATGCATGTACTGGTCATCCTCACCGACATGACGAACTACTGCGAGGCGCTGCGGGAGGTTTCAGCAGCCCGCCAGGAGGTACCGGGAAGGAGGGGGTATCCCGGGTACCTTTACACAGACCTTGCAACAGTTTACGAGCGGGCAGGGAGGATCAGGGGGAAGAAGGGATCGATCACACAGATACCCATACTCACCATGCCCGAGGATGATAAAACCCATCCAATCCCGGACCTCACGGGCTACATCACGGAGGGCCAGATCGTGTTCTCGCGCTCGATGCACCGGCGCGGCATCTATCCTCCGGTAGATGTGCTCCAGTCCCTCTCCCGGCTGAAAGATAAGGGGATAGGCGAGGGGAAGACCAGGGAGGATCATTCGGATGTTTTTAACCAGCTTTTCGCTGCTTACGCCCGCGGTCTCGAGGCGAGGGAGCTTGAGGTGATACTGGGGGAGGCAGCGCTGTCCGCAACTGACAGGATCTTCTACCGTTTCGCTGACCAGTTCGAGAAGCGGTACATAACGCAGGGTGAGCATGAAGATAGAGACATCGAGCACACGCTCAACCTCGGTTGGGAGCTTATGGCTGCTCTTC
>CAZPCG010000236.1:0-4274 GCA_964584875.1 uncultured Spirochaetota bacterium | reverse complement strand
GTTGTACACGTTGTAAATGCCAACGAGGTGTGTTCGATACAGGGTACCTCTCACCCTGAACTCGGTTCCGCTGATCGAAAGTGAGCATTCGGAAGCACGGTAATCGGAACCCTGTCTCATGCCGTAGGTGATGACCCTGCCTTCTGTCATGCAGGTGAGCTTTCTTCCGAAGGGATCATCGATGTTGATGATGGCAGTCGCAGAGGGCATCAACCCGGTAAAAAGCTTCGTCTTTGCCGAGGCGTACTCCTCCATGGTTCTGTGGAAATCGAGATGGTCCTGGCTCAAGTTAGTGAAAACCGCATACTCAAAATCTCCAGGCATGACCCTGTCCTGGGCAAGGGCGTGGGATGAAACCTCCATGACTATATGGGTTACCCCACCCGCCTCCATTTCAGCAAAGAGCCCCATAAGCTCCACAGGGTCAGGCGTGGTATTCTGGGCCTTCTTCTCCCGACCATCGAAGCGGTAGGAGATTGTCCCTATTATGCCCGGTTTGAAGCCGCACTCCCTGAGCATTGCTTCCATGAGGTAGGTTATGGTTGTCTTCCCGTTCGTTCCCGTAACACCGATGAGCCTGAAGGACATGCCCTGAAAATCGCAGAGAGTCCGTGCAAGAAGCAGGGCGCACCTGCGGGCAGAATCCGTAAAGCATACAGGAACATCCAGGGCACGCTCAACCTGGCTCTGGAACCTCCTCTCCACGACAACCGCCCTCGCTCCACTCTTCACCGCATCATGGATGTACCGGACACCGTTGTCCCTGTAGCCCTCGATGGCAACAAAGATATCGCCGCCTTTAACCTTCCTCGAATCGGTGCTGACCACTGTTATCTCAGGGTTATCTCTCCCGTTATACTCGCAGCACCGGGCCCTTCGGATAAGCTCTTGCAGTTTCATTCACTTCAAGCCTTCTTTAACAGGAAAACCCCCACTATTTTTGTCGTTTGTAGTATACTGTTTTTAGATAATCTCGAATACATCTATCGAGGGTCGTTAAGATGAGAATTCTTATTGAAAATGCAATCACCGTTACCATGAATGACAGGAGGGAAATCGACACTCTCTCCATTCTCGTCGAAAATGGAAAAATTGCTGCCCTCTCGAAAAGGGGGCTGCGGAGAAAAGCTGGTGATTACGTTATAGATGGAAGGGACAAAATTGCCCTGCCCGGCCTCATCAATGCACACATCCACTGCGACATTACCCTTGCCCGGGGGCTCGGCGACGGGCTTACCCTCTACGAGCAGGATTACGACTCCTTCGTGAGCAGGAAACGATGGTTCAGGCACGAGCTCGACCAGGAGGCCCGTCACTGCTCCAGGCTGCTCCAGTACGCGGAAGCCGTGAAAGGAGGCACCACCTTCCTCTGCGATGTCCCCTTCTGGTGGTACGGTGATGACCTCACCGGACCTTTCCGCGAGGTTGGTATCGCAGGCGCCGTCGTCCTCGATTACCGTACAGACTTTTCAACCGGAGAGAGAGTTAATAAAAAGGCATACTTCAAAACCGCCTCTCTGCTCCGTGAAAACGGCCTGCTCCCCATCGTGGAGGCTCCCGCCGAGGAGAACTTCGAGCAGGAGCTGCTCGGCACGCTTGCAGGGTGGGCCGAAGAGCTTGACACCCTCATGCAGCTCCACCTGGCAGAAACAACCTGGAGGATGGAGATCATCATGGAGAGGTTCAACACCTCCCCCGTCAAATACCTCAAAGATATCAATGTCCTCAGCGACCGCGTCATCGGCTCCCACGCCGTCCACCTGGACGAGGAGGACCGGGCAATAGTCAAGGAGAGGGGGACAAAAATCGTAAACTGCCCCGTTGCTGAGATGAAGATAGCCGACGGCATCGCACCCGTTACCCGGCTGATTGCGGACTCCGTGCCCCTGGGGCTCGGGACTGACGGTGCGCTCTGGAACGATTCATCGGACCTCTTTTCCGAAATGAAAGCCCTCATGCTCATACAGAGGGTCACCCATGGGGCTTCTTCCCTGAATGCCTGGGACGCCCTCTACGCCGCAACCAGGGGAGGTGCTGCCGTATTCAACCTGGAAGGGGTGCTGGGGTCCATAGAGAAGGGAAAGCGGGCTCACATCATCCTCATCGACATCCTCAAACCCCACCTGCTCCCCCTGTACCACGGAAAAGCTTCGAACATCCTTCAGGTCATAACGAGCTGCGGCCGCGCCTCGGATGTGGATACGGTCATCATCGACGGGAAAATCGTCGTCGAGGGAGGGAAGTTACAAACTGTGGACGAACCCGGACTTCTCAAAAAGTGCCGGGCCATCGGTGAGTCGAGGTTCAGGAACCTGACGGAATAAATACTGTAAAATGTGCTTCCTTTAAGATATCATCAGGATAAAGGCGGACTGGAAACCTGCCGAAAGAATACTGAAAGAGGTGCATGTTAAAAGGCCTCTTCGCATTGGAGTGTAGCAAAATTGTAACCGGAGGCCATTCCCATGGAGATACGCCTGCGAGACTACCTTAGCCTGAACAGGGTTGTGTTCACTTCGGCCACAACTAAAGAGGCGGTGATCGATGAGCTGATACGGGTGTCCAGAGAGGATGGAAAGGTAACCGACACCAGAGGCTTCAAGGATGCCCTGCTGCGCAGGGAATCCATCATGAGCACCGGAATCGGGTACGGTGTTGCCATTCCCCACGTGAAACTCCCCGAACTCAAGGAGTTCTTCATCACCATAGGCATTCACAAAAAGGGCGTGGGCTGGGATTCCCTCGACAGCAAGCCCGCTCACCTCATATTCCTCATCGCAGGCCCCGACAACCTGCAGGAGCAGTACCTCCGCATCCTTGCACGTATCACCCTCGTTGTGAAAATCCCCGAGCGAAGGCAGAAGATACTGAAGCTCGGTACGAAGTACGGCGTGTTTGAGCTCTTCAGCCAGTTCTGACCTGCCGCCTACCCCTTTACCGCTCCGCCAACAATACCTGCCACAAGCTCCCTCTCGATGAGGAGGAAAAGCACTATGACCGGGATGAGGGCGAGGAATGCCGCCGCGGTGAGGAACTCCCACTGGGTGGTGTAACGTCCTACGAAGTTGTACAGGCCGAGGGTAAGGGGCGTGCGCCTTACCGACTGCACGAGAGTGAGGGCGAACATGAACTCGTTCCATGAGGCGATGAAGGAGTAGATGATCGTGGTAACGAGGCCAGGGGCAGCTATAGGTAGCATGATCTTCATGATCGTTTGAAGACGTGAACAGCCATCGATGAGGGCTGCCTCCTCGATGTCCACAGGGATAGTTCTAAAATAGCCGGCAAGCATCCAGGTGACAAAGGAGAGGGTAAAGACGGTGTTTACCAGGATGAGGCCTAGGTATGTATCGAGGAGACGGAGGCGGGAGATTATCTTGAACAGGGCAATGACCACGATGATGGGTGAGAACATCTGCACTACCAGGTACATATATAAAAAGAGCTTCTGCCCGAAGAAGCGGAACCGGGAGACTGCATAGGCTGCGGGGATGCACAGGACGGTCGTCAGCAGCGTTGTGCCTGCTGCGATGATGAAGCTGTTGCGGAAGTACATCGCGAAGGGGTGCTGGGTCCAGAGCTTTACGAAGTTTGAAAGGGCGATATGCCTCGGTATCCAGTAGGGTGGAGATGTATATACCTCCCTTGCCGGCTTGAGCATGGTTGAAATCATGATGAAGAAGGGAAAGAGGAGGAACAGCACGATGATCACCGTCCACACGATAATAACAGGTTTTATCACTTTCGTGCGCTTCATGCCCGGGTCTCCCTTTTAAAGTAGATGCGGGCGTAGATCCAGGCAACGACGGAGAGGATGATGAAGGTGATAACCGCCATGACGGCCCCGTAGTGCCACTTCAGCCAGTGAAAGGTGTGCTCGTAGATATAGGTGATGAGGATGTGCGTGCTTTTTGCCGGCCCTCCCTCGGTGAGTATATAGATGGTGTTGAAGTCGTTGAAGGTCCAGAGAATCGAGAGGAGGGTTGCGATGAGCAGAACATCCCTGAGACCGGGAAGGGTGACATAGATGAACTTCTGAAAGGCATTTGCACCGTCAACGACCGCTGCCTCGTAGAGGTCCTGCGATATGGCCTGCATGCCTGCAAGAAAAACGAGCGTCATGAAGGGGATGCCTATCCAGATGTCGACCCATATGACCGAGAAGAAGGCGGATGTGGGCGCACCGAGCCATATCGGCGGCTTTTTCCAGATGCCCGTCACCTTCAGCGAATAGCTGAGCAGGCCGAACTCAGGGTGGTACACCCATGTCCACA
>CAZPCG010000235.1:0-4279 GCA_964584875.1 uncultured Spirochaetota bacterium | reverse complement strand
AGATGTCCAGCCTGCTAGGGCATCGCGGGTGGAACCTGCAACCATGTGGAGGGTTGATGGGGTTGGGGATTTCTCCCCTCGGCATTAGGGTCTTCCTCTTTGCCGCAGGATCGGGCACGGGGATTGCCGCAAGAAGGGCTTTCGTGTAGGGATGGAGAGGGTTTCGGAAGACCTCTTTCAGAGGGCCGATCTCAAAGAGCTTTCCCAGGTACATGATTGCGATGCGGTCGCAGATGTACTTTGCCGTGGCAAGGTCGTGGGTGATGAAGAGGTAGGTGAGGTTGTACTCCCGCTTTAAGCTCATCATGAGCTCAAGGAGCAGCACTCTCATCGAAACGTCGGCCATGGCGATCGGCTCATCGGCGATGACGAAGTCGGGGTTCAGTATGAGGGCCCGGGCGATCGCGACCCTCTGGCGCTGCCCCCCGGAGAGCTGATGGGGATACTTTGCATAAACAATCTCCGGGGGTGTGAGCCCGACGTGCTCGAGCATGTACATGACTCTGTTCTTTCGCCCCCCTGCCGGTGCGATCCCGTGGATTTCAAGGGGCTGGGAGAGGGCCTTGCCGATTTTCATCCTCGGATTCAGTGAGGCGTACGGGTCCTGAAAGATGACCTGTATTCTCCTCCTGAAAGCCTTCACCTCACTCTTCTCTATTGAGGAGAGGTCCACGCTGTCAAAATATATCCTTCCCGCAGTTGGCTTCAGTATGTTGAGGATCAGCTTACCCGTGGTAGTCTTGCCGCTCCCACTCTCCCCGACCAGTCCGAAAACCTCTCCACGCTGTATGCTGAAGGTTATGCCATCGACCGCTTTTATGTGCTGTTTGGTCCGTGAGGTAATTCTCTGGATGATGTCCCTCTTCACATCGAAGTACTTTCTCACGTTCTGAAGCTCAACGATCGGTACCGATTTCATGGACCTGTACCTCAGTCATCTGCGTATAAGAAACATCGAACCTGATGCCCTTCCTTCTCATAGAGTGGCACCTGCTTAAGGCTGCAGCGGTCGAGGGAGTATCTGCAGCGGGGTGCGAACCTGCATCCAGGAGGCGGGTTGAGCAGGTCAGGGGGAAATCCCGTCATTGCCACAAGCGAATCGTCCTCCAGCTTCACATTTGGTATGGAGTGCAAAAGCCCCTGTGTGTAGGGGTGGAGCGGTTTTTTGAAAAGCGGCTCCGCCTCGCTCACCTCCATGAGGTGTCCACCGTACATCACGGCTATTCTGTCAGAGATCTGGGCGACTATCCCCATGTTGTGGGTGATGAGAATCAGCGTGAGAGAAAACTCCTCCCTGAGCTGCTTTAAAAGGTCGATGAACTGAGCCTCGACGATGACATCGAGGGAGGTTGTCGGCTCATCAGCGATGAGCACCTCGGCGTTAAGGGCAAGGCCGATGCCGATCATAACCCGCTGCCTCATACCGCCTGAAAGCTGATGGGGGAAGTCGTATAGCCTCTCCCGGATGATCCCCAGTCTATCGAGCAGTGAGGCCGCACGATCTCTTGCCGTGCGGGCCTCTATCCCTTTTTCGTGCTTCTTTATTGTTTCTATTATGTGCCGGTCGATTCTCATGAGGGGGTTTAGTGAGGTCATCGGGTCCTGGAATATCATCGAGATGCGCTTGCCCCTGAGCTTCCGCAGATCCTTTGCAGGTTTCTTGAGGATGTTCCTGTTATGGAAAAGCACTTTCCCCCTCGTTATCCTGCCGGGGTACTGTACCGCATTGAGGAGGGAAAATCCAAGGGTCGATTTACCGCACCCCGACTCACCCACCACTCCGAGCGTCTCACCCCTGTAGATGTCGAGGGTGATGTTCTCAAGCGCCTTTACGTTTCCGTCTCTTGTAGGAAAAACTACCTCAAGGTCAATGATCTGGATGATCTTTTCCCTGGCTCTCATTTGCAGTGCCGCAATCCTTTCCATACCTTTTTCTGAGCTCCGATCGAATTATTTGAGCCTCCATCTGAACCGCCGGACCGTTATCCTCTGCGGTGTTGGTGCTTGCAAAATAGCATTTACGTATTTCTCACAATCAGGTATGGAGAGCGGTAGGGCAAACTTGATCGTTGCAACGTTGATGAATTCTTGAATGACCTGGGAGCTGATACAGCCGGTGTGGTCTGCGTTTACGTACTGTTTGAGCCATATCTGAAAGTTGCGTTAAGCGTTGTACGCTCCTGCCGAGCTTTTTCGTGCGCCTTGCGAATCAGTTCTCCCTCAACACTCAAGGTAATGTTCTTCAACATTGCGCCCTCTTATAAATTTATTAAGAGTGTACACTAATGTAAATATAGTGTAGTTTACAGAAACCTGAATCAATTGTCAACAAATCGTCGCCGACGCATCGAGCGTGAAGCCTGAGGTCATGGGCATGCCCGCCCTATAAAAGATCAAAAAATGCCCTTTCCAGGGCGAAGGGAAAAGCACATTGTATTTATGTAAGCAAAGAGGGATTAGTTTCTAGAGGAGAAACACATGTCCATACCTACCGAACCCATTGGGAGCATTCCCAGGCCGGCAGAGCTTATTCAGGGAATGCTGGATTTTTCGGAGGAGCTCCTGCCCGCTCTTTTCGAGCTCAAAGCAGGCGCCTTCTACATCCAGCTTGCAAGCGAGAGAGACCACAGGAGGGTCCTTTCGGTCATCAGGGAGCATGCGAGGCCGGGAGCGCGGATCTTTGTCGGCGTGGTCGATCCTATCAACCCGGAGGTAGAATCACCCGAAGAGGTCAGGGACCGGGTTCTTGAGGCTGCCGAGTATATCCCATTGGCGATGCTCGGCACAACAGATGACTGCGGCTTTTCTCCTTTTGCGGATGATACCTCCACAAGCCGGGACACCGCCTTTGCAAAGATACATGCACGGGTTAAAGGCACCGAGCTTGCAGCAAGGAAGCTCAACGCATAGTACCTCAACCCTGATAATCTTGCCTAAAATGCAAGAAAATCAGGATTAAGGATGAGAAACGCTCGAAGATTAAAAAAGGAATGGACAGGGGTAAAAAGAACTATCTCGGCCCTGTATCGCTCGTCAAGATGTTGAGAAAAAGGTTCATGCTTCGAAAATCCGCTCGATGATAAATGAAGATACAGACGAGACGGGAGAATGCTTCCTGGACACTTTGACTCTGACATCCTAAATGCATTTCTAAAGGTGTCATCTCTCCCCTCTTTAAAAAAATCATTTACAATAATAGTCATCTTTGTATATTAATGTATATGATCTTTGATCGACTCGTTCAACAATTCGGGCATCTCCCCTTTTTTGACCTATCGATGGTACTCCAGATCTCGGGTGAGAATAAATCGAAGGTACGAACTCAACTTCATCGTTGGATAAAAACCGGAAATATTATAGCGCTACGAAGAGAAATGTACACTCTTGCGGACAGGTATAGAAAAGCTTCTCTGTATCCCACTGTTTTAGCAAACGAACTTTACAAACCTTCGTATTTAAGTGGTCTCTGGGCTTTGAGCTATTATGGTCTAATTCCTGAAAAAGTTGTCATTTATACAAGCGTCACATCTCTTGTCCCCCGCACCTTTACAAACCAGTTTGGAACTTTTCAGTATTCTAATATAAAACAACCATGCTTTTTTGGGTTTTCGTCGCATGTCATTCAGCAATAGAATATATGGCTTTCCAATATTGAAAAAGCAATTCTTGACTTATGGCACCTCAATCGGATACGATCCAAAAGCTTGGCTAAGGAAGATCAAACGAGATCTTGCATTTGCAGGATTTAATGCAACCGTAACATGGAATGATAGAAAGATTGTCCACACAGGATGGATCCGCATCGCAGAGCTCATGAGAGATGCGGGTTTAACCGATCTACCAAAACAAAAGATCTCTATAAAACTTGAGATTGATACCAAACCACCGGCGGGTGCTATTTTAGAAATTGGTACGAGATACTCTGGTACGGTGCTCGCAGGCCGCCAGTCAAACCCAATAAAAACCTCTTAGAAAATGCCCTGGCTCAGACAGGGAAGGAGGCATTAGATGAAGCTCATCGGTGGAGTAAATATCTGATCACGAAACTTAATAAAATCGATCAAAAAAAGCTGTTGCGCTTTACAGTTTCTTCTTTGATTAGCGCCGAGGCTCCGCCTGCCGAATGTTTTCGGGCAATGCGGGACTCTAACCCACGACATCTGGCTCCGGAGACCTGAGAGCATTTCGTGTTATTGATAGGCGTTATTATACTTATTGTAAAATACCGAGAAATATCCTCTCCCTTATCAGTTATTTCATCACCAGTTGGATTTTTATA
>CAZPCG010000234.1:0-4279 GCA_964584875.1 uncultured Spirochaetota bacterium | reverse complement strand
GATATAAACAAGCCAATCATGCTCAAAGAAGCTGTGCCGGTATGTAAGAAGCCGCCACTGATTAACTCCACAACCGCTGCTGAGGATAAGATGAATGATCTGATCTCGATAGCTTCAGGGCACAACGCATCTATCATAGGGCTTGTGATGGACGAGGCGGGCAGCCCAACAACTGTGGAAAAGAGGGTGGAGAACGCCGCAAAGCTGTTCGAAAAGGCAGTGGAATTAGGGCTTTCTCCAGAGCAGCTATTCATCGATCCTATTATCATGCCCCTCAAGTTTATGCAGGAACAGTCAGTTGTGATAATGGATGCTGTATCTCAGTTTAAGCTTATTTCTGATCCGCCATGCCATATAGTATGCGGGCTTTCAAACATATCAAATGGCGCAAAGCACAAGAGGTTGATCAACCGGGTATTCATTGCAATGCTCATTGCCCATGGCCTTGACGCCGCAATTCTCGACGTGCTCGATACCGAGATGATCGATACGATTCTGACCGCAGAAATCGTCATGAACAGACAGATATACGCCGATTCCTACATCGAGGCGTTCCGAAAAAGGTGAGTGTTGAGGGATATTCTTCTTGGGGTTGTGCCATACACGGCACAATCACGGTGACGTGGCGTTAGTACTGTCATTTCTTTTTCATTACCTCTTGTTCGAGCTCTTTGATCTCCTCCTCAAGCTCTTCGACCTTAAGCTCATGGGCCACGGCGTGTGGATAGGAATTGACGTTTACGCATGTTGCCTTTGGCCTGGACCTCTTCAATTCCTCAAGCTCCTCCTTTTTCTTCGCCAGTATAGACTTTAAATCTTCCATCTTTCATCCCTCCTTATAAATTGGTGTGAGCGGATGGTCATGGTAGATATAGTATGATTTTTCATAACATGTCATGTTTTATATAGTAAATTTACTCCTCCTTTCAGGGAAAGTGAATCCTCGTGTTCCTTCACCCTCTTTATTATCTTCTCAATATCAACGTACCTCTTGATAAGTACCGTCGCCTCCTGGATTTTATCTTTATCCTCCGGTCTTATCTTCACAATCAGGTTGTTAAGCTTCTGGGCCGTTTCGTAGGTATTTTCCCTGACCAGTATGATAGGTATATTTGTACGCTTCACAAGTTTCAGAATTACCCTGTTTGGCCTGATTCCACCAGTCAGAATAATGCCTCTAACGCCGAACACCTTTGATCCCCCTATGACGCAGCCGCTCATCGCTGCGAGAATGAGGTCCTCCCTGTCACCTGGTGTAATGAGAAGCTCCTCCCCTTTAAAATATTCTAGGGCTACGTGGGGGGTCATGGCGCCAACTACAATCTTCTGAACACTCTGATCAAGCCCCTGTTCCCCACACAGTAGCTCACCTTTGCTATCCTCAAGCAACTGCCTGATTGTGGGGCTGGAGAGGGAAGGGCTGAAGGGTAAAACTCCAAGCACATCGACACCCTTCTTATGGAGACCGGCTGTAACAATGCTCTTTGTTTTTTCGTACTTCTCTGGTATTACCTTATTGATTACCGCACCGAGCACTTGCACATCAAGCTTATCGAAAAGAGCCTTGTTGAGCGTGATCTCATCGATTGGCCTTCCAATGCCGCCAATTGTAACGATGATCACAGGTGCGTTTAGTAGCTTCGCAACCTCTGCATTGGACAGGTCGAGCACCGAGCCAACGCCAGCATGCCCGGTGCCCTCGATAATCATGAAATCGCATCCGTGGGATGCTCTGAGAAAGGATTGCAGTATCTTTCTTCTCAGGTTATCAGGGTTGCCCCTGAGGATGTAGTCCTCTGTAAACCCGCTGGGTATTGCAATGGGGCTTAAGTCCTTCGGCTCCTGGGCAATTTTGAATACCTCAACCATCAAACTGGCATCCTTGTCGATGTGCTGCCCGTCGATCAACTTCACCTGCTGGCCAACAGGTTTGATATACCCTACATTCTCGAAGCGCTCCTTCATAGCACTCAGCAAGCCGAGCGCCATTATGGTTTTGCCGTCGTTCTGCCTTGTTGCAGCAACGTATATGCGCATGAACAGGCCTCCTTCCTCGTAGGATCATGCGGGGGAAGATAAAACTATTGTAAGATAATTTGATTCAGGAAGCAATAAAATACGAACCATGGCATCGCAGGCATCGCAAGGTCAGGCCGGCTGCTACATGCTCTTTACAACTGGAAGCCCGAGAGCTTTGAGATCCTTCCGTACCTCATCGACATGCTTTTCATACTCTGTACTGCTGAGCCTTCCCGAGCTAACATCGTAGCACTCCTGGTAGCTCAACCCTTCAGGTGGGTTCTTGAGCTGATTTTCATACTTTTCGAGCAACTTCAGCACAAAGGGGTTTGCATCTCTACGGGTTAACTTTGAGGCGGCCTCAGCCACCTCAACATTCAGCACGTGGTCAAGCGGGAGAATGCTGTCAGGAGTGACTGCAACGGAGGGGTGTCCGGAGAGCATGTTCCCTCCGGAGGTGACCGCACAGGTATGGTAGGCAGCCACCTCATAGTAGTAGCAGTCCGTCCCCGCGCCGCCTGCAAGGTAGGGGAGGTTCACCGTGGGGTAGGGCGCATTTCTATGAAGCGCCTGGTTCGCAACTGCAATGACCCACAGAAGGGGCCTTGTGGAAGATACCCTGAGCTTCGCATGGAGGGGGGCATTGTAGTGGTAGGCTCCCCTGAACACCAGAATGCCCAGCAGATTGTACGCGACTGTGACCACCGCATTTCCCTCAGCGCCTCCATTGTATCCCCCGAAAAGGGGAGTGGAGGTCGAGCCTATGTTTGCACCGATGCTCGTGTAGAATGCAACCTTGTCGAGGGCCTCAAAATCCACAACCAGCTCTGCCAGGGAATCGACGAGGAATCCATCGGAAGGGCGCAGGCCGAAGTTCGGGTGAGATGCGGCAAACATAGATATTGGCCCGGTTGCTGTTGAGATGCCGTTTAGTATAGGGAGGCCTGGCCGCCCCGCCCTCCTGCAGGCTTCTCTTGCCATCGTAACAGTTTTTATTGTGGCAAGCACCTCGTGGGGAGACCGTACCCTTGCATCTCTTCCCCTGAAGTTGATAGACGATGGAACCGATAGTGAGTTGGCCTTACGAATGTTTGCAAGGCCCTCTACCTGATTCATAAAGATGGCCTCTGAAGTGGTATAAATTCCCCCTCCGCAGTGATACCATGGTTCTGATTGTTCGTCTGGTTTCCTAGACCTCATTATTTTTCTATCAGCACCTTCCCCAAAGTACGATTCTGCAGGAGCTTTTTCAGCCGCCTGCAATATTTCTTCTTGCGTGAACTCCATAACCCTTGCCGTATCGGGGCAGTAAGCTCCAACCCTCTCGAAAAATTCCACAGCAGCCTCAAATACCCTGTCTGCAAGAGCATCATCTGATGGCAGAGGTGTATCAGGATTATATTTGATGTTATATTTTTGTATAACTTTATTCAGCTCAGGTACGTATCGTTTAAGGTAATAGTCCTGATCTGCAATAAGGGGGCCATCAATAGCTCTATCTATCACATCGGTAAAGCTCAGCATAAATTCCTCCTCCCCTTTATCACTTCCTTGAGTTTTCGCAATGCAACCTGCGCATTCTCAGCATAGAGATCGGCTCCTATTGATTCTGCCCACTCAGGGGTAACAGCCCCTCCACCGACCATGATGATATACCTTTCTCGCTCACCGTTCTGTACAAGCGCATCAATGACATCCTTCTGCCCGGAAAGAGTGGAGGTCAGGAGAGCAGAAAGCCCTATAGCATCAGCATTCACCTTACGTGCAGTATCAACAAAGGTAAAGAGATCGACATCCTCGCCCAGATCGTGAACATCGTATCCTGCGTTTCGGAGCAAAAGCATGACGATATCCTTCCCAATTTTGTGAATGTCGCCTTTTACTGTTCCCAGGACAACAGTGCCTTTCGAAATTCTCTCCTGGCCTTTTGCCATTATTGCCGGCTCAAGGATCTTCATTGCAGATTGAAAGGTGTTGGCAGCCATCATCAGCTCGGGGAGAAATATCTCATCGTTCTCGTACCTCTCGCCTATGGTGTCAAGCCCCTTAACGAGCCCTTCGTCAACCGCCTTTAAAGGGTTTAGATTGCTTTTGACAACCTCTTCTGCCATCTCACGAGCAAGATCTTCATCAAACGTGAGTATCGCGTCCTTCAATCCGTTGGTTATTTCTCCTTCAGTCATATGCGTATTCTCCCTTTTTTGTCTAAAATGAGCAATAAACAAAAATTTGTCAATATTTTTGTTGACAAAACCAGGAA
>CAZPCG010000233.1:0-4285 GCA_964584875.1 uncultured Spirochaetota bacterium | reverse complement strand
TTTGCATAGAGGTATGCGAACACTGTCCCCCCGATGATGCCGCCATGTATTGCAAGCCCTCCATGCCAGATGGCAAATATCTCAAGAGGGTTTGAGGAGTAGAATTCCTCCCAGGTGAATATCACGTAGTATATCCGCGCCCCCAAAAGCCCTCCCACTATGACCCAGAATGCATAGCCGAGGGCATCATCCTTCGTGAGATCGATCTTTTTTCGCTGTATTTCCCTCCTGAAGAGAATGAAGCCGGTTACGATGGCGATTACGTACATGAGCCCGTAGTACCGGATCTCGACCGGGCCGATTTTAAAGAACACCGGATGCATCAAAAGGCCTCTTAACTTTATGGAGTTACCCTTAATTTGAGCACATTAATTTAAACACCCTAATTGAGGTACCGTCATTGACCTGGTCACGGGGAGCCAGGGTCTCCTCAGTACGGGTTCGCATTAATATAATTGCCGGTTTTTTGTTAATAAAGCTATTTCTTGAAGTAGGTGAAAAGCTTTGAAAGGGCTTCGAGGACATCGTTCACATCGGCTTCTGTCATCCTGCTGTGGATGGGAAGGCTCACCTCTTTAAGGTGGTTTTCATATGCGATGGGGAAATCATGGGGCTCATACCCGAAGGTCGTTTTATAGTAGCTCATGACGTGCAGAGGGATGAAGTGCACATTGGAGGATATGTTTTCTGCCGCAAGTGCCCTGATGAACCCATCACGGTCGATGCTGAGCGCTGGAAAGTCGATTCTGATGGGGTAGAGGTGCCATGCGTGCTGTACCCCTTTCCTGACAATGGGTGTTCTGACAAAATCGTATTTCTTCAAAAATGAGGTGTAGCTGCGGCTTATCGAAAGGCGTTTTGTCCTGATCTCTTCGATTCTCTCAAGCTGGCTGATCCCGAGCGCTGCCTGTATGTCGGTCATGTTGAATTTGTAGCCAGGCACCGAGATGTCGTAGCGCCAGTTTCCAGCCTGCAGCTTCTCGTAGGCGCACTTTGTCTGGCCGTGCAACGAAAAGAGCCGGAGCTTTCTTGTAAGCCCTTCATCATCTGTCAGCACAGCCCCTCCCTCTGCGGTCGTGAGGTTTTTTACGGCATGAAAGGACAAAACTGCAGTGCTTTTGCCATTCCCTATCTTTTCCCCCCTGTAGGATGCGCCAAGGGCATGTGCAGCATCTTCAATGATCGTGAGATTGTTGAGTGAGGCTATCTCACGAATGGCATCAAGGTCAACCGGATGGCCAGCGAAGTGCACCGGTATTACTGCCTTTGTCCTGAAGGTTATCTTTTTCTCGATCTCTGACGGATCGATGTTCAATGTATCCTCCTGCACGTCGGCAAACACTGGCTTTGCCCCTGTGTGGATCACGACATTTGCCGTTGCTGCAAAGGTGTATGGCGACGTGATGACCTCATCACCTTCGTCTATTCCCGCAAGCTTGAGAGTCAGGAACAGCCCGGCGGTGGCCGAAGAGAGCACAACTGCATGCTTTGCCCCGGTGTATGTGGAAAGAGCTTTTTCAAACTCCTCGCATCGGGGACCCCGTGTAATCCACCCCGAGCGGAGAACGTCTATAACGGCTGAAATGTCTCTATCATGAATGTCCGGAGGTGCGAAGGAGAGGTAATTCTTTCGCACCGGTCTTCCGCCCTCAATAGCCGGTTTGTTCATTGCAAATCCTGGTGAAGCGATATATGCTTTTATCTTTAACCATTCTGTGATACAATTATCGGAACAAAATCAACTTTGAACGAGGAGGAGCTATGGGAATCATTAAGACCTTGTACGGGCAGCCGAGCTATACCGTTGCAAATGACATGGTGTCTGTTGCGATCACGGTACAGGGGGGGCATCTGACGGCGCAGTTCAAAACGAAAAAGGGGGAAGTGAATCCATTCTTCATCGCACCGTGGTGGAATGAAGCGAGATTTGATGTTGACGAGGTGCTGAATGTGCTGCGAGGTGATTTCTTTTGTTTTCCCTTTGGAGGCGGGGAGGACCCCGACAGGAAAAAGACCTACCCTGCCCATGGGAATACAGCCTGCGATGACTGGGACTTTGTCAGGTTAAGTGAGGTAAAGGGGCGCAAAGAGATAGTTCTTACCATGTCCCCGGGGGAGAAAGAGGGAAAAATCGATAAGGTCATCAGGCTCATGGACGGTGAGCCTGTGTTGTATATCGACCATGTAATCGAAGGGTATAAGGGGAAGATGCCTCTGGGGTACCATCCCACGCTCAAGTTGCCCGACAGGGAGAGGGCGGGCATAATCGATCTTTCAGAGCCGATTGCAGGTTTTACGGTCCCTGAGCCATTCGAAAACCCGGAGAACGGGGGATACTACCTCTTGAAGCCAAACACCGAGATCAGCGACAGGAGAAAGGTCCCCTGCATCACCGGTGAGCTCCTTGACATAACCCGTTACCCAACGCCGAGAGGGTTTGAAGACATAGCCATGTTCGTGGGCGAGGAAAAACTTGACTTCGCCTTTACGTCAGTTTCGGTTCCGCGCTCAGGCTACCTCTACTTCCAGCTGAAAGACCCGAAGGTCCTCTCTCAAACTCTCTTCTGGATGTCAAATGGCGGAAGGCATTACCCGCCCTGGAATGGAAGGGTATTCTCAGTGCTCGGGGTTGAGGAGGTGACCTCCTTCTTCCACTATGGCATACGGCGGAGCGTTGAGAAGAACTTTTTCCTCGACCGGGGCTACAAAACCACAGTGAGCTTTGATGGGAAAAAGCCGGTGCACATAAAGCTCATCATGGGGATGACTGCAATCGAGAAGAGCTTTAAAGGTGTTGCGGAGGTCAGGCGGAAGAATGATTCTACCGTGACGATTGTGGGGAAAGGCGGAGAGAAGATAGATGTTCCCTGCAGGGTTAAGTTTCTGGCTGAGACATAATTCAAGTTGACACTTACGAACCATTTCAGTTTTTTTGAAATGAACCGAAAATCTATGAGAAGCCTCAACATAAAAGGTTGTCGAGGGCAATGATACTCATCATCATTTTTGGTCTTTTATTCCTCATCGGCACATCCTTCCTTGTAGCTGTTGTTGGCATGTCTTTCCTGAAAAAACGGGTTGTGAGGGTGTCTGAACCCGCTGAGCTTGAGGTGACGGAAGGAGAATACGGGGAGCGGTTTCGAGGTGAATACAGGGAACGGTTGGCCGGGGTGAGGGAAGCGGTAGAAGCTGAAACCAGGCCGCTTGCTCCCGCCGGACCCGGTATACCGCTAAGGCAGTTACCCTATCCCGTAAGTGGGGCCAGGGGTAGTGGAAAGCTTGCAATTATAGTAATTGCAATTCTCATCGTTTTCGGAGCTTCTCTCTACTTTGGACTGCACGGATTTAACTTAGGCGTTAAGCCAAAGTTGTATCTTGCGGAGGATGTGGACTTTACAAGGCTTAAGCCCATCAATAAGTCCAGGACCTTCACACGGGGCAATGTGGCGGTTCTTGTGCGCTCCAGGAAGCCCCTGGGGCTTGAAGGCGCACGCATTGAGGTGTACAGGATGGCATTACAGGGCTTTGAGCTTTACGCCACGAGCAGGCTTCCCCTGAAGCCTGAGTGGACATCGTTCACTGTAAAGGTGCTCTTTGATTCGGTTGGAAGCTACCTCGTTTCGGTTACCGAAAAGGATGGCACCCTTATAGCCCAGAAGAACATCTCCATCGTTCCCGACTCCTTTGCTTACCGACCGGTACTTCCAAAGTCTTAGAAGGACGACCACCAGTTTTTTTTACGCAACCTACTGCAGCCGCAGTGCAAGCGGTCTCGGAGGTACTGGAACAGGTGGTTCTTTCAGGGGTACTTCAAGGAGCGTAAACTCATTATTAAACCTGTCGTATGCCGCAACCCTTCCGAGAGGGTCATTTTTGTAATTCCCATCGATGATGAAGCGGTATGCATACCGTCCGGGTGGAATATCAATTTCAACCTCCCAGAGGCCGGCAAGGTTCTTTTGCATCGGATGGGAATAGGAATTCCAGTTGTTGAAATCCCCGACAATGTACACGCTTTTTGCCCTCTCATTCCTGTAGTAAAAGAGGTAGTCATTCCCCCCGAGATGAAGTGGATTACGCAGCGCCACGATGAGCGGCTTTTTCATCTCGAAAGCAGAGAGAGCGGTACCCTTGGAGTCATAAACGAGTTTGTCGCTTAGGGGATCGTTCATCCATATACCATCGACCAGGTAGCGGTATCGATATATGCCTTTGCGCAGGACAATGCCCCGCTCGTCAGTTTTAGCGTGGAGATAGGCGAATATCCCGTATTCATTTTTGATCA
>CAZPCG010000232.1:0-4293 GCA_964584875.1 uncultured Spirochaetota bacterium | reverse complement strand
GAGTTAGTTCAAGTCCGAAAAAATTCAATTGAAGGAGGTTGTTTAAAGATGAACAGAAATCTAAGAATTACGCTGATTTGTACTCTCTGCATGATCTTCCTGCTCGGGAGCATAGGTTTCCTGCTTGCCGGTGGCAAGAAGCCGAAGGAAGAAGCCGTTGAGGCTCCAAAGGTATTCGCAACCGAGGAGGAGATGTGGAGGCAGTTTTCAGGACTCACGCTGAACTTCCTCACAGAGGATACTCCAGCAGCAGGAGCAATTGTGACTCTGCTCCCTGAGTTTGAGAAGAAGACCGGCATTAAGGTGAACGTAACAAGAACTAACATCGCTGATCTTGTTACCAAGCTCATGCTTGAGCTCGGCTCAGGTTCGAGCAGCATGCACATCATCTATTCAGCCCGCTGGCAGATCCCACCAGGGAGAAGCGATGTACTTGCAGACCTGAGGAAGTTCGAGCAGGACCCGAGCCTGCCGAAGGTTAACTTCGATGACTTCTTCAGGGCCCACTTCATCACCACTAGCCACTTCGTCGACAAGGATAGAATCATAGGCGTTCCCCACGATGCTTCAACCATGATATGGTTCTATCGAACCGACATCTTCGATAAGTACAAGGGCAAGTTCAGGGCCGCCTACGGCTACGACTGGACGCCTGGTGAGAAGATCAACTGGACACAGTTCAAGGAAATTGCAAAATGGATCAACGACAATGTGAACGAGGTGAAGTATGGGACAGGCCACATGTCCAAGCAGTTTAACTCCCTCTACTGCGATTTTTCCAATGTGTTCTGGAGCTTCGGGGCCCGCGGGTTTGAAAACCCTGAAACCGAAAGCTGGGGAGTGGTTTTTCCAGGCCGGAGCTTGTGGGACTCACCCGAGGGCATAGCGGCGGCTGAGTACTACAAAGACCTGATTCAGAACTATGCCCATCCATCGAGCGTCGCCTGGGACTGGTCGGATCTTGCCGAGGCAATGCTCAAGGGCGATGAGATCGCGATGTCTTTCAACTGGCATGATTTCATCATCACCTTCCAGGACCCAAGCCGCTCAAAGATCGTAGGGAAGGTTCAGGCTGCCCTGATGCCCAGCGGTCCTGCAGGAAGCCGCAACTACTACAGCGGGGCGGCACTGGCTATCAACAGTGTAACCCCCCTGAGGTATCAGAAAGCTGCATGGCTCTTCCTCGTGTGGCAGGCAAGCATGCCGGTACAGAAAGAGATCTTCAAGATGGGGAGCACCCCTGTCCGCATATCCGCCTATGAGGACCCTGAGGTGAAGAAGTGGATGAAGGAAGGGACTTACCCTGGTGCACTGATTGCCCCCACGATGATCAAGGCGTGGGATGACGATCACCTTGAGTTTGTCGAGGGGAGATTCCCTCAGTTTGTTGAAACCCTCATCGTCCAGTACGTGGAGCTCTCCAAGATGCTTCAGGGTGAGAAGACCCCCGAGCAGGCGATGAAGGACATTGTAACTCAGGTAAACGACATCACAGGGTACACGGCGTTGATGAAGGCTGCGGAGAAGAAGTAGATGTGATGGTATTCCACCGACCTAAAGCCCGTTCCTCAAAGGAACGGGCTGGTCGATTTTTTCGCTTTCATTTTCGCAATACGAGGGTCTCATTGCCGATATTGCAAGAAGCGTCGGTTCGAATTTCAGTGAGAGCAAGGCCCTTCGTTTTGACAGTCCTGTGAGCGTATTCAAAGAGGTGGGGAAGGTTGCCTCGGATAACGGCATACAGATATCAACCCTTCTTACCATTGCTCAGTTCTACTATTCCCTCATGCACCCTGAGGACAGGATATGGCAAACGGGCGTTGATCTCGTCAGGAGGCTCATCGATTTTGCCGTTATCATGGGGGCGCCATACCTCCTCATTATTCCGGGGGTCATAACTTCAAAAATATCTTACGATGCAGGCTACAGGCGTCTGGAAGAAGCGATATGGATTTTAAAAGAATATGCCGAGGAGCAGAAGGTTGGCCTGGGGATCGAGAATATCTGGGGCAAGATCCTCTATTCGCCTTTTGAAATGAAGAGCTTCGTGGATAACTTTCAGAGCCCCTTTGTGGGAGTTCACTTTGATGTGGGGAACGTGCTGCAGTACGGGTATCCCGATCAGTGGATAAGGATTCTGGGGAAAAGAGTTTTCAGCGTCCACCTGAAAGACTATCTTGAGAGCATAAATAACATCAGGGGTTTCACCTACCTTTTCCAGGGGAATGTTCCCTGGGATAGGGTGATGGAGGCTCTGCATGAAATAAAGTTTAAAGGCTTTTTAATCGCAGAGGTTCCACCATACCCCTTCTGCCCCGAGGAGGGGGTCAGGGATATCTCAAGAAAGATGGACATTCTCCTGAAAGGGGAGTGGTAAATTAAAATGGATTGTAGGAACAAACAATGTGTGGGGTTTATCTCATAAATAGAGGTTTTGGTGAATCCGTTGTAATAGAGTCCGTTGTAAAAAAGGCCATTGTAATAGAAAGGGTCTGGAATGCCAGTAAACCTCAAGGATATCGCAAAGATGGCCCGGGTCTCCACGGCTACTGTCTCACGGGTGCTTAATGATAAGGCCAGGGGCAATATGAGGCAGGAGACGTATGAAAGGATAAAGCGGATAATAAGGGATACCGGTTATACGCCCCATGCCCTTGCCTCAGGCCTGAGGAGGGGGCTTTCGAAGGTTGTGGGACTGATCATTCCTGATAACGTCAACCCCTACTATGCACAGCTCGGGAAATCTGTGGAAAACGAGTGCTTTAAACACGGGTATCTCACGCTGATATGCAATACGAACTCGGATGTCAATCGCGAGAGATACTATATGAAACATCTGACGGGCCAGAGGGTATCAGGGATACTGCTGTGCAGCACCGGTCTCGGCGGCTCAGAAATCAAATCACTGGTACATCAGAGGATTAAGGTCATACTGCTCGATGAAGAGCTGAACGATTACGAAGGGGATGTTGTTGTGGGGGATGATTTCAGAGGCGGGTATATAGGGGTCCGTTACCTCTTTGGCCTGGGGCATGGGAAGATCCTCGTGATAACCGGTCTGGATGCCCTCAGTTCGACTCGCAACCGGCTGGGAGGTTTTTTAAAGTTTATTCGTGAGCAGGGGAAAGCTTTCAATCCCAAACTCCGATTTGAAGGAAACTATACTATAGAATCGGGCTACCAGGCGGTAAATCGGGCTCTTCGAAGGGGTCTGGATTTCTCTGCAATTTTCTGTTTCAACGATCTGATGGCGATCGGAGCAATCAAGGCGCTGGTTGCTAATAAGATAAGGGTACCTGAGGATATCTCTGTTCTTGGTTACGATAACATCTTCATCGACGAGCTCGTAAAACCGTGCGTAACCACGGTTGCAACACCTCTGGAGGAGCTGGGCAGGCTTGCTGTGTTGAAGCTGCTCGGTGGTGGCGAGGAAGGCAGGATCAGGGGCAAACAGGTACTCCTCAAACCAACTCTGATCGAGAGGGAATCATGCGCGCCCTGTAAAAATAAGGAGAATTGAGGAGGCAAAAATGAAAGAGGACAGTATCATTGAGGGGATAAGCTCCTACATCGATTCAGAGAGTAACAACATGCTTGAAACCCTGAAAACATACATCAACTTTCGTTCGATAAATAAGGAACAGCTTCAAGCAGGGGAAAAGACGGAGATAGCAGAATGCCAGAAATGGCTGGCAGATGAAATGGAGAAGATGCGCTACTTCGACAGGGTTGACTGCTATGAACTTGAGGAGGGCAGGCCGAATGTCGTTGGCCTGAAGAAGGGCAAGGGAGGGGGCCGTTCCCTGTTGTTCAACACTCACTCCGATGTTGTGACGGTGAGCGAGGAGCAGCAGAGGGGTTGGACCGTTCTCTCACCCTTCGACGGGGGGGTGAAGGATGGAAAGGTCTGGGGTAGAGGAGCAACCGACATGAAGGGGGGAGGTACGGCGATGCTGTTTGCGGCGAGGGCAATTCAGTCCCTCGGGATCGCCTTGAAAGGGGATCTGTATATCACCTATGTTGATGGAGAAGAATCCGGGAGAGCTGAGATCGGCATCTGGTCACTGATGGACAGAGGGTACACTGCTGACTTCGGCATCATGTGCGAACCGACGAACCTGGAAAACATCTACAATAAATCGAAGGGAGAAATCTACTTCAACATAAAGATTAAAGGGATTTCCACCCATATCTGCAACAGGTACAGGACAATATGGCCGCAGAGGAGGAAGGAGGATCAGATAGGGGTCAATGCGATCGACAAGATGGTGAAGCTGATCAATGCCTTCAACG
>CAZPCG010000231.1:0-4303 GCA_964584875.1 uncultured Spirochaetota bacterium | reverse complement strand
CTCCCCATGCCAGGCCAGGAGAAGGTTGTTTCTGTCAGTACGGCGCCTGCAAGAAGCATGGCAAACTCAAGCCCCATCATGGTCAGGATGGGGATGAAGGCATTTTTCAGCGCATGTCGGTATACGACGATCCGCTCCGGTATGCCACGCACCCGGGCTGCTGTGACGAAGTCCTGCCTGAGTGTGTGGATCATGTTTGCCCTCGTGAGCCTTATGAATATCCCCGAAAGGGAGAGACCCAGTGTGACCGAAGGCAGGGATATGTGCTTCAGGGAGCTAAGGAGGCTGGGCCAGTTTCGGGTGAGGATGGAGTCGAGGATGTACATCCCCGTGATAGACTGCAACTGGAGGCCGGCGCCTATCCTGCCTGCGACGGGAAACCATCCTAAGAACACGCCGAAGATGAGCTGAAGCATGAGCCCGAACCAGAATATCGGTATTGAATAGATTAGAATCCCGTAAAGCCTCAGCCCGTAATCGGCGGCGGTTTTCTGGTGCTGGGCTGCAAAAGCTCCGCCGAACACGCCTATGAGAATTATTATGATCATAGATGTCACTGTAAGCTCAAGGGTTGCGGGGAAATGCTCCTTTATTTCAGTTGCCACGGGCCGCTTCCCCCATATCATCGAGTTGCCGAGGTCCAACCTGAATAGATTGAAGATATAGTGGAAATACTGGCTGTCGAAGGGGTTCCCGTGGAGGTTGATGAACTTCGGCTTATCGAGACCGAGGTTTTTCCGCACCAGTTCTATCTGCTCCTTCGGCGCATGAGCCCCGAGGATTGACTTTGCAGGGTCCCCCGGCATTACGCGCAAAACGATGAATACCACGGTGAGGAGCACGAAGAGCATGGGAATGGTTAAAAGCAGTCTTGTGATAAAATAAGAAAGAATGGACCTCATGATAATTTCCCACTCAGTATAAAGAAGCCCCTGCACAAGCAGGGGCTTTCATAACAGGCGGCCCGGTTTATTTCCTGAAAACCGGATCGTAGTTGAAAATCATCGTCGGAGCAACCTTTACACCCTCCACGTTGGGCTGGGTCACAAGGATAAGCTTGCCCTGGAAGATGGGGACCGTGGGAACCGCTACCGTCCAGTACTCCTGCACATCCTTATAGTGTTTTACCCTGTCCTCCTGCCCTGGGGCACGCGCCGCCCTTTCGAGGAGCTCATCCATCTTTTTATCATTCAGGAATATGCCGAGCCCATCGGAGGCAGGTCCCGAGTGGGCGAAGGCCGAGGTGTAGTTGTCGGGATCGATGTAATCAGGATACCAGCCGAGGAGGAACAGCAGCATGTTGTGCCGGTCGAAGTTGTCAACGTAGGATGCCCACTCTGTGCTCTGCAGCGTTACCTTGATCACACCGGTCTTCTCCATGGAATCTTTTAAAACCGAAGCAACATCCTGTTCGGTGTCTCCGTAGTGGGTCGGTGTCCACCAGAGGGGTATTTCAAGCGGTTTTTTCTCGCTGTATCCTGCTTTTGCGAGGATCTCCCGGGCCTTCTGAGGGTTGTACTTCCCGAAAGCATCGATGTGGCTCCACATTCCCATGGGAACCATGCTGTAGAGTGGATCAACCTGGTTGAAAAATACCTTGGATGCTATTGCCTCCCGATCAAGGGCATAGGAAATTCCCTGGCGCACCAGCGGATCGCTTACAGGGGGCGTGTCGGTCACGAAGCAGAGGTAGCGGATGTAGGCTCCCTTCGCCTCGATCGTTTTCAGGTTGGGTTTCGTTTCCAGATCTTCGATGTCAGCCGGGTTGAGGGTCTTCCAGGCTATGTCGATCTCTCTGTTTTCCACTGCAAGCCTCATGCTCGTTGCATCGGCGAAGTACTTGACGATTACCCTTTCCTCTTTCGGCTTCGGACCGTAGTAGTTCGGGTTGGCCTCAAGTACGATCTCAACGTCCCGGGTGAGGCTCTTCACAACGTAGGGACCGATGCAGGGAATGTTTGCCGGCTGGGAAACGATCTGGTCGATGGGGTAAACCTTAGGACTCACAGGAAAGTAGGGGACGCTTGCAACGAGGGCAGGAAAGTACCCTATCGGGCTGGGGAGCACGAACTTCACCGTATATTCGTCGATCACCTGTACCTCTTTTACGAAGTCGGTCACAAGCCATGCCGGATCACCCTGTATCTTCATTACCCTGTCGATGGAGTGCTTCATCACATCGGCGTTGAAGGGCGTTCCGTCTGAGAACTTCAACCCCTTCCTGAGCTTGAAGGTGTACTCGAGCCCGTCCCCGCTAATGGTGGGCCAGGCTTCAGCAAGGCCGGGCTCAAGATCGGTTGTGCCCGGTTTGTAGGTGAGCAGTCCCCTGGAGATGTTCTGGAATATCTCCCAGGTGTGGAAATCGTAGGCCTCGGCCGTGTCGATGTCGCCCGATAGCTTGTCGGTTGTGCCGATAACGAGCGGCTTCTTCACGGGAACCACTTCCTTTTTTTCAGCCGTCGCAAAAAATGGTATTAATGCAAGCAGGCTGAAGATAACAAGCATAATAACAACCTTTTTGACCTTCATTATTGTCCTCCTTTGCAGGAATTTTGCTTCTTATTGTAGCAAAAACATGAGGATATTACAACAAAAATTTTTTTTCGGGGATTGCTTCGACGACGAGGCGCTCGAGGGCCAGGAGACTTTTTTTCACAGGTTGTGACAGCTCTTTGCCAAATCCCGTATCAAGAGGCTGGACGGCAAGCACGTAGATTTGCACGTTCGTCTGACTTGCAACGAATTCCACGAGCATCGGGAGGGGTATGTCGTGTGTGGTGATGCCTGCTCGCACAAGCTCGCCTGGTTTCAGTATTTCGTAGTCACCCGGCATGGAGTTTAGATGAACGGCGTCGATCAATAGGAGGGTGTCGGGATGCTCCCTGAGGATTTTCCCGAGGTAGTTTTCGGGAGCTGAGCCGGCGTCAATGCACACTGCCTGCACCCTGTCCCTGAGCCCCGCGATGAGCGCCGGCCCGAGCCCATCGTCCCCACGCATTGTATTCCCGATGCCCACTAAAACGACCTTCCCTTTCAGTATCCTGAAAAAGGGATTACTCTTTACAGAATTATGCTGTGAACGTATTTTTTTCATGGCAGGAGTGGACGTTACTTCGTGGTAAGTGTGGTATCCCTTCTGCAGCGTGAGCAGAGGATCTTCATCCTGTCGGAGCGGCCGTGGTCCTTCAGGGCTGAAGCGATGTTCTCATCTATCACGCCGAGCTCTGCAAGACGTGACATGTAGAGGGTGGGGCTTGAGTAGGCAAGCTCCCCGATACGTTCGGAAATCCACTTCAGGTGGTCCTTGCAGGCGATGACAGACCCGCAGATTTCACAAAGCTGGAGCTCCTTTTCTATCGTTTCGAAGGACTCGCTCTTCCTGTCGAAGAATGCAAGCTCCCAGTCACCCGAGAGCTTGATCCCCTCATGATCGGCAATGCAGGCCTGCTCGCAGCAGCCGCAGAATATGCATGTATCGGTGTAGTGGTACAATACCCTCCTGGGTGTGCCATCGCCGGTGATATCGGTGTGGGCGATCGCCTCAACCGGGCAAACCTGCTCGCATGCAAGGCATCCTACACATATCTCCTCGTTGTACTTCGGCTGCCCCCTGAAACTCGGATAAGGTGTGTGGGGCTTGTATGGAAATTTCGATGTGTAGGGCCCCACGATCAGGGCCTTTGTTGCTTCGAGCAGTTCTCGTACCTTTGGCAGTTTCATTTTATCCCCATCTTCTTTTTGATAGTTTGTGTTTTCTGCTGTGAGAGCCTTACGAGGTCCAGGCCGCCGTAGATCTTTTTACCCTTAAAATCGCGTACCGCCACGCGCTCAGTGCAGCAGTAGCAAGGGTCTATCGATGCGAGTATAATCGTTGCATCAGATATTGTTTCAGCAATGACCGTCGCCTTGCAGGTTGGCAGGTTCATGAAGGTGGGAGCGCGCACCTTGTGCCGGGCTGGCCTGTTCGTGCCGTCGCTCCGAACGTAGTGGAAGGTCTCCCCACGCGGCGCCTCGTGGGCCCCTATACCCTCTCCAGGCGGGATGCTCTTTATATTCAGGTCGATTTCCCCCGGAGGGAGGTTTGACAGGCAGTTTTTCATGATCTTGATGGATTCGTAGACCTCAAGTACTCTCACGACCACCTTATCAAAGACATCGCCATTCTGGGTGACGATCATGTCCCAATCGACCCTGTCGTATGCCCCGTAGGGGGCGTCCTTTCTGACGTCCTTTGCGACGCCCGATGCACGGGAGGTTGGTCCAAGCGCGCAATAATCTATCGCATCCTCCTTTGAGAGGATGC
>CAZPCG010000230.1:0-4319 GCA_964584875.1 uncultured Spirochaetota bacterium | reverse complement strand
CTCATCATCGCTTATCTGTGGTATCGGAACCTCCTTGACTACCATGCGGTTTGGCCTTTCAACAACCACAGCTTTCATCGTTTCAGCCATTTCCTTTCTTCTCCTCCCTGTTGTGTACGCATGTAAGGCAGAACCATATCCGACACGAGTTGCTTCACGGGGTTACAGCTCAATCCCATGCAGGAGATCGCCAAGCATGGCCTGTGATTCCCGCATCTGCTCATAGGCGGGCCTTAGCTTGTTGTACTTCTCCACATGTGCCTGGATGGGCTCCGTAACTTCCTGGACCTGGTGTATGCCGTCTATTCTTTTGAAGTCCCGCCAGAGCCCTGTCCCGAGGGCTGCGAGCGCTGCAGCGCCGAGGGACCCGGCATCCTGGTCAATGTTTGTCTTCAGAATCCTCATGTTGTACACGTCGGCAAATATCCTCCGCCAGAGGCTGCTCCTGCTCCCGCCTCCAACCATGAGCATCTCCTCGCTCAGCGTGCAGAACCCCCTGAGCACATCGAGCACAAGCCCCAGGTTCATGGCTATGCCCTCCATGCAGGAGCGGAGTACATCGCCCTGGGTGTGCCTGAGGTCAATCCCGGTGAAAGCCCCCCTGATATAGGGGCTTGCCTCCTGGGATGACCCGCCTGCAAGGGATGGGTTGAAAAGCAGCTTGCGGGCGCCTACGGGTGACTGACCCGCAACTTCATTTATGAGCTCGTACACATCCCTGTGCCGGGTTTCTGCATCCTTCACCAGGTTCACGCACAGCTTCTCCTTCACCCACTCAAGTGCGCTTCCCGCAGAAAAGATGCTGACCGCAGAGGTGAACATACCGGGGATGACGTGCGCGAACACGAAGGGCCTGTGCCGGTAGTCCACAATCGGGGTGCTTGAGGAAACTGCGATCCAGGAGGAGGAGCCCAAAGAAGTATACACCCTCCCCTCTGCGATGTTCCTTGCCCCCAGTGCCATGCAGGAGTTGTCCACACCTCCGCACACCACCTTAACGCTGGGGCTCAGGCCGAGGGCCTCTGCCGCCTCCTTCGTCAGCTCTCCCACAATGTGCGTCGATGGGACGACATCCGGGAATATATCCTGCCCGATACCCGCCGCCTCGATGAAATCACCGCTGTAGCGCCAGTTGGCCAGGTCGTAGACCCCGCTTCCAGAGGCATAGGAGTGGTCGGTGAGGATTTTTCCTGTCAGCCTGAAATTGATGAAATCCTTCGTGCCTATGATCTTTTTGATCTGCTTGAAAATCTCCGGCTCGTTGTCGCGGTACCACATAATCTTAAAAATTGAATAGCATGGGGGAGGGAAACCGTTTCCCGTGGTCATGTACCAGGTCTTTTGATCAACCTGCCGGAAAAACCTCGCAACCTGCTTCTCCGCCCTCGTGTCCGACCAGATCGGGGTAGCCTGGCGTAGAAGCTCCCCATTCTTCCCTATTGGCACAACACCCAGACTGTGCCCTGAAAAAGAGATCGCCTCGATGTTTCCAGCCTCATCGGGCCGCTTCTGAAGCAGTTTACCGATGCTATGCACCACAGCATCCCACCAGGCCATAGGGCTCTGCTCGTGCCAGCCCGTCTGAGGATATGAGGTCTCATAGGGGA
Source organism: uncultured Spirochaetota bacterium (assembly GCA_964584875.1). Taxonomy (GTDB): domain Bacteria; phylum Spirochaetota; class B62-G9; order B62-G9; family DRHN01; genus CAZPCG01. Next base: position 2,712 of record CAZPCG010000230.1, on the reverse strand, counting down.
CGAAGATGCTCGCAATGCAGCTTCCATCCTCATCGTAGAGGGAGGCCTTGTTCCCACCAGTGCCGAGGTCGCAGGCAATTATCTTTTTACTCATATCACAGCTCCGTGCTCTCCCCGAACCTCCTCTGAAATTCCATGATCAGCTCCTCCCCCCTGCTTACGCCAAGCTGGTCTGCCCCGCTTTTTATGAGCTTGAGCGCATAGTCCAGGCCATAAATCCCACCGGACGCCTTTATCCTTACCCCGGGACCCAGTACCTTCCTCATCAAGATGATGTCCTCCACAACGGCGCCCCTCGGGTTTTCATTGATGATCTGCAGGTACTGGGTTTGAACCCCCGTTGTGGTTTTAACCAGGCTAGCACCCCCCTCTTCGGCCAGCCGGCAGGCCCTCTCCTTTTCCTCCCTGTTCAAAACCCAGGTCTCTATGATGGTTTTCACCGCTCGACCCCCGGACGCCTCGACAACCGCCCGTATGTCTTCGAGTACGAGGGCATCTTTCCTGGACCTTAGCGCGCCCACGTTGATCACCATGTCGATCTGAGTCGCTCCGTCTGCAATTCCTCGCTTCGTCTCCATCACCTTTACATCGGTGAAATGGGAACCGAAGGGGAACCCCACATTGCAGCTTATCTCTATGCCCGTGCCCCTTAGCAGATCCACCGTCAGCGCAACGTTCACCGGGTTTACGCAGGCTACTCCCACCCCCGCCGTCTCTGCCCTCTTGCAGAACTCCCTCACATCATCATCGCTTGCGAACTGCTGGCACAGGCTGTACTCGATCCTCCTCCTGAAGCTCTCAAGGGTTAGAAGCATTCCATGGCTCCTCTCTCTTCATATAACTTTCCTCTCTAAAAAATCTGGTAAATTTTCAATCTTCCCCTCCCTTGAGGGAGGGGACAGGGGAGGGTAAAAAATAACAGAATTTGTCTTGATAAAGCAATAAATCAAAGCTCTCTCATCGCAGACAAGAAGCCCTCCAGACCCTCTTTTCCACGGTGTTATTAAAGGTCATCCGTAAAATGAGTATTTGGATCAAATAGATATGTAAATAATTACTGGCCATTGCGAGGCGAAGCCGAAGTTAGGTGTGTTTTTCTGACAGCTTACCCATCTCCTTTCGTATCTCCTTGAAGGCCCCTGCGTACTCCCTGTCGTAGGTCGCGCAGCCCACGGGCCTCTGCCTGATGAGAAACTCGATGCAGTTGTCGCAGGCAGTGCACCAGTTGACCTCATCAGCCTTACCGGACTCAAGCTTTGCAGGCATAAGGCTGTCGGCAAGGGACTGCCGCCCGACCGCTATCATATCCACGACCCCGTCGCGTATGTTCTTGTTGCCCCAGTATAAAAGAGAGCTCTCCTCCCTGTTTACCCCGAGGAAATTGTTCTTCCCGTTTCTGAACACAGAATAGGCAGACCCGATGAGCACAGTCCCGGGTTTCAGCGCCTCCTTGATCACCTTCTGGAAGGTCATGTGCAGGTAGGCGTAATCCGGAATTCTTTTGTCAGGCTGGGTGAGCGCAAGGGTGATCGAAGGGCTGCCTGCAGACTGGAGGATGTATTTTGCGCCCCGTTCCTCAAGCCCCTTCACGAGCCTTATGGGCTCGGAGTAGTCAATGACGGGTGTGTCCGGTCCTGCGGTCCCCATGCCCCCTGGAAACCCTTCCCATACGGATATCTTGGACCCGAGGATGAAGCCCGGGTCATCGATCTCCCTGCTCATCCTCTCGTATGTCTCGAAGGCAAACCGCACCCTGTTTTCCCAGGGCCCCCCGTACTTCCACCTCCGGTCGTTGTAGGGCCTGAGAAACTGGGAGCCGAGGTAGCCGTGGCAGAGCTTGAAGTCGATGCCATCGGCCCCTGCATCGTGGGCGACCTTTGCGGCAAGCACGAACCTGCCCATGATATCCTCTACCTCTTCCTCTGTAAGAAGAACCCCTCCGAAACCGGGCAGCGGCTTCACGCACACCCGGCGCGAGAATCTCGGTTCGCTGAGCTCGCCGGAATGGGTAAGCTGAATGAAGAGGAGCGGCTTTGCGTTCACCTTTCTCATCTCAGCGATGAACCTGCCCAGAGCTTTCTGATTTGCGGGCATGCCGATGAGCTGGTTCAGCCGCCCCCTGCTCTCCTCGATGACGCTTATCGCCTCCATGAAAATGACACCTGCGTTCCCCTGGAACGCTTTCCTGTAACGCTTGTAGGTCAGCTCGCTCGGGTTACCATCCCTGTCCGCATCGTTGCACTCCATGGCATTAAGGGCAATCCGATTGGAAGCGGTGCGTGTACCTATCTTAATATCCCAGAAAAGCGGCTCTGTTTCTTTCATATTATTACACCTTCTTTTTACCGTTTCCTTTTGTACTCTGGTCCCATTTTGAGAACTCATTTGAGGAGTTCAGGCTGAGGTTCTTTCATTCAAACAGCTTGTCGCCCCTCCCCTCGTAGCGCTTTTTTATGATCAGGGGTTTTAGATACTCCATGGTCTTTTCCATGCCGTCCTCCCGGCTCATGATCACATCCTCGTGCTCGTAGCTCAGCACATAGTCGTATCCCACGAGCACCAGCTCTGTGATTAGCCTCTTCCATGGAACCGAGCCCCATCCAGGTATCCTGAACCTGAAGCCGCGGTCTATCCTGCTCCACTTCCCTGTGGGCTGAATCCCGGAGCGCTTCACGTTGTGCTCCACGATCTCACCGTCCTTTGCATGCACAT
>CAZPCG010000229.1:0-4337 GCA_964584875.1 uncultured Spirochaetota bacterium | reverse complement strand
CCTTAAAAAACTTTTTCTACAAGGAACAGATATGCTCCACAAGCCGTTTCACGTAAACCCGCACCATGTCCCTGCGGTACTCAGCCGAAGCACGAACATCATCTATTGGCGAAATTGATTCTGCGGAAAGCTCCGAAACCTTCTCTGAGAGCTTTCTTTTGTCCCCGGTGGCACTGTACAGCTCGTCGGTGCCCGTAAGAAGAACTGGGGTTTCAGCGCAGGCCCCCACGCAGATGCAAAGCCTCCCCGATTCCCGGTCGGCAAACCCGGCAACATTGATTACGGCCAGGTCATGCCCCCTGACCCTCTGCTTTTTCAAAAAGGCCATCCTGGCTCTTCCCGGTGCAGGGGGAATCTCAACCCTCACCACAAGCTCCCCCTTCCTGAGAGATGTCTTCTTTACCCCAACGACCAGTTCTTTGATGGGGATTTTCCTCTCCCCTTCCCTACCTGCTGTCACCACCACAGCTCCGAGAATGAAAAGCGGGGGCAGCATGTCGGCAGCGGGGGAGGCATTGCAGATGTTTCCCGCAAGGGTTGCCCTGTTCCTGAGCTGGCAGGTTGCAATGGAAAACGCAGCATCGCAGAGCACCGGATACCGTTCTCTGACCGTCCGGTTTTCAATGATATCATTCAAAGGGACTCCGGCCCCAATCTTAACAACCCCCGAATCAACAGAAAAGGTCTGCACCTCACTCAGCCCCTTGATATCTACAAGCAGATCCGGCCTGATTACCCCATTTCGCATGTCCACGAGAAGATCGGTTCCACCTGCAAGCGCCCGGGCATTTCCCTCATCCAGTGCGCTCAGAGCTTCTTCAACCGTACGCGGCTTAATATATGCTATGGGGTGTATCATCCTCAACCATTCTCCTGCTTCTTAAATGCCATTTAATACCTGTGATGAATCCAGGCTGTTTTATCATCGACTCAGCAGGCTCCCCCTTATCGCGCTTATCCATTGATCGGGAAAGGGAATACGAAAGGCTGCCGATACCTCACGCCCCTCACTGTCAACGAAACCGATGGACACAGCCTTCTGGTATAGGGGCCTCCCCTTGTGCGTTTCAACAACACCGATCGAGGTTATTGCATTACAGGGGATGAAGAGCTCCCTCCTCGAAAACCTAGCCCTGTAGTATATCCCGTCTTTGAGCAGAACGAGGGTGCCGGCGCTACGTGCGGGGCCTCCGGCTTCCGAGGTGAGGCCGAAATAGTTAACACCGAAGCTCGTGATCAGCACTCTCTCCTTCTCAAACCTGTTCTCGACCCGTTTCGATTCTACCCGCCTCATGAAGACGAGTAGTGATACCCCCCCGAAAAAGAAGAAGGCCAGAAGGCCCCATCCAACCGCACTGAATTCCCCCGGAATAGCCATCAGAGCCTTGAGAGGTAGCGTAGAATTTTTCGCCTCGCAATAGTATGCATGATTCCTTTTTTACTTCCAGTCTCCCTCAAAAACGAATCAGCGATGTACTCATCGCTCTTCCCATCCTGCCGCAACTCCCGAATATGCTCCGCATTCATATCGAGTACCTGTTTGATGGGGGTCTCAGCTCTCCCTGCGTAGAGTGCAACTGCAAGCCCCGCCGCCACAGCACCGAGGGCAAGGGTAATAGTCACATCATAGGAAGGGTCGCTTACCAGCAGCCGAAAAACAGACCTCTGGCTTCCGACATTGAATATTGCATAGAACGTAAGCACAAGGAACAGAATGAGGAGAATCGTCAAAAACCATTGCAGCGACTGCTTCATCATACGCGGACCATTTCCTTTCAAAGCGGGCTCGTGCAGAAATGCGATTCACAAAAATGGTCTTCCTGTCTCAAGACCCATCACTGCTGGGCAAAAACCTTTCTCTCTTCCCCGACCGCCATCTTTCGCCACTCTTCCTCCGCTCTCGCCCAGGCCTCATCCGTCGCCTCAGCCTCCCAGACTGTAAGGCCCCGGTCTTCCCTCGTGGCGCCTGGAAGCAGGTTATCGAGGAGCAGCCCTACGATTGCGGTTACCGACATCGCCGAAGTGAAGATTGCCTGGAGTATGTTCCCGAGCACTTCGGCCACCCCTCCAGCCGCAGACCAGTCAATAGGGCTTTTACTGAAGTGGGCATTCATGCTCAATCCGGCGAAGAGACATATACCGAGGATGAAGAGGTTACGGGCGTTGTTCAAGTTCACGAACTGGAGGTTTGAGAGACCAACGGCAGCAATCATGCCGAAAAGACCAACGTACATCGCCCCCTTAACCGGGTCGGGCAGTGTTGCGAGGGTGGTTCCGAACTTCCCGAGCAGCGGTATCACGAGCATAATAACTGCCCCGGCCCTGATAACGCGCCGGCTGGCAACCCTTGTGAGACCAATTGCTCCGATGTTCTCCGAGTACGAAGTTGTGGCAGCCACACTCTGGAAAAGGCCTGCAAGGAAGCATCCCACCCCCTCTGCACCCAATCCCTTCGAAATCATCCTCTCCGTAGGCACCGGACCCTCGGAAATTCGCGAGCAGGAGTAGTAATCTCCGATTGACTCTATCATGGAGGCAAGATACCCGGCAAGCATACCAAATGCACCTGCTACGAAAATGCTTCCCAGGGTTGGGAATCCGAACTTGAAGGGGATCATGTGGCGCACGCTTATCCACGGGGCGGCCTTTATGGCGGCGATCTTCTCACCGAGCAGATAAGCAGCGTTATCTGTGGCTATCCACCCAGCGGCGGAACCTATCAGCGCTGCAATCCATCCAGCAAGGATTGCCAGAAGCACGGGGAAGAGCAGGAAAACCCTCGTGTACCTGGAAAATACCTGCGAAAAAAGGATAAGTGCAAAGATCGTGATTAGCGAAATTCCCCAGTTCGTAGCCATTGCAGGAACGCCGAGGGCAAAGAGGTTGATGCCGATCATCGTAATGGTAGGAGCTATCACCACGGGGCTGATTGCCCGCTTGATGTAGCCCATGAGCCCAGTGTACCCCAGAGCTATCTCGAAGAGCGAAGCAACCATGATCGCAATGGCAACCTGCTGTATCATTACCTGCCAGCCAAGGTTCTGAGCGCTCACAAGACCTATGATTGCAAATGTTGGTGGGAGAAAGGAAAATGAACTCCCCTGGACAATCGGCAACCGGTTCCCGATGGGAGACTGCTGGATGAGGGACGCAATCCCCATGCAGAAAAAAACCGTGGATATGAGAATAGCCTGATCCTCAATCGGTACCTTCATAGCCCCACCCACAATAAGCGGTACCAGAACTGTCGCGCCGAACATCGTGAGGTATTGCTGGAAACCGAGTAAAAAAGCAAGTCCCCACCGTGGACGACTCCCGATGGGATAAATTACCCATCCGCCTTTTTCCTTCGTCTGATTGACCATACAGTTTCTCCTTTCAGATATGGGTTCTTATTCAGCAGCAGTATAGCTCGATCCAACGTTTGTGACATTGCTGATATGAATCATTTTAGTGGAGATAATGAAAAATGCAAGGTTTTTTCAAGAGGAATTATTCGGGAATTCTTCACAATACGGAGTGTTCATCGAAGTGGTTATCGAAGTGCTTGAGAAGGTTCTCCACCTCATCAAGCGAAGGTATTCCCTTTCGCCCACCGACGGACCTGCACTTCAGGGCTGCACAGGCAGAGGAATACCGCACCGCATCCTGCAGTGTATAACTCTGAGCGAGGAGGTAGGCAAAGGCACCGTGGAACACATCCCCCGCCCCCGTTGTATCAACGACGTCAACGGCAAATGCCTTCTGACTGAATACCCTTCCGGTGGTACTGTCATAACCGATTGCGCCATCTGCACCGAGGGTTATGCAGACGAAAGGGCTTTCAATGATTTCGGCAAACTTCATCAAAATATCTCTAATACCCGCCTTCTCATCGATGCCGGTGAACTCCCTTGCAAACCCACGGGATGCAATGATGTGCGTGCCGTTTTTCATAATGTCACGAGCGAGGTGACACGGTCTTTCGGCATCTATAACAACCGGGGTCCCGAAATCCCTGGCAATCCCGGATGCCCTCAGGGAGGCTTCAGGATAGTAGAAATCTATGAGCAGAACCTTTCCAAGCCCGATGAATCCTGGATCGACCTCCTCGGCAACGAACCTGGGAACGTTCCTCTTCGTATAGACGATTGTCCTGGTGGATGCAGTTTTGTTGATGATTATGAAAGCCAGCGGATTGCTACCCTCCTTCACCTTCAGGTAGCGGGTATCAACGCCATCCTTCCCGAGATCGGAAAAGATCCTCTCCCTGTACTGATCATCCCCAACAACTCCATGGTAAGCAGCCCTTCCACCGAGACGGGCAACAGCAACCAGGGCTGTGGCAACATTCCCAC
>CAZPCG010000228.1:497-4348 GCA_964584875.1 uncultured Spirochaetota bacterium | reverse complement strand
TATCGGTATAACACCTCCTCCAATCCCTCCAATAACGGCCCCGTTACTGTATGCTGCATTGATAAAATCCAAAACGTTTTTCTCTGTCGACATTATATCCCCGGAATGGTCGCCAATTATAATCACTGCATCATAATCTCCGGGATCAGCATTTCCAATATTTTTATGCCTGCTTGCTTTGTCCCCTCCCATCACTGGTATGGGGTCTATACTCAAGCCCCACATACCCTGAACCCCTTTTCCCTTAATATTAGGTCTCGTAAATTTCCATGTAACTTGATCGACTATGATAAACTCGAGTTTTCCGCCAAATTCACCTATGTATGATGATATATAATACGCCTGAAAGTCACTAAACTCACTGGCGACCAGGCATGCCACTTTTTTGTCAGCAAGAGGACCAACTGGTTTAATATTCCCCCCTTTAGGACCTGTCCAGATAATAGCGCCATCTTCCTCGATTATATCTATACCGGTTTCCTTCGCAACATCGATGAATGAAGACCCGGAATTGGATATGGCACTCATAATTTCTCTCCTTACTCTTGCATTCTTTTACTCATGATTCTTCGGACATTGTAACATATCTATTCAGAACTTTGACTCGCTCTTTTCACCGCTCACTATCTTCACGCTCGCGCTTGCGCCTATCCTGGTCGCACCCGATTCGATCATCGTTTTCGCATCCTCAAAAGACCTCACCCCTCCTGCCGCTTTGATGCCTATCTTCGGCCCCACGACCCTTCTCATGAGGGCAATGTCGGCTGCAGTCGCTCCTCCCTTAGAAAAACCGGTTGAGGTCTTTACGAAATCCGCACCCGCCTTTTTGGAGATCTCACAGGCAAGTACCTTCTCGTCGTCCGTGAGGAGGCAGGCCTCTATGATTACCTTCAATACGGTCGTGGACCTGCACGCCCTTCTGACCCAGCGAATATCCTCCTCCACGTCCTTGAGCTCTCCCGATTTCAGTGCGCCGATGTTGATCACCATGTCAATCTCAGAGGCGCCATTTTCGATCGCATTCCTGGTTTCAAAGCTTTTCGATCTACTATCCATGGCTCCAAGAGGAAATCCGACCACACAGCAAACCTTCACGTCCTTCCCCCTGAGCGTCCTCGCGCAGAGATCCACCCAGTGGCTGTTAATGCATACGGAATAAAAATGGTACTGTATCGCCTCAGTACAGAGCTGCTCGATCTCCCTCCTGGTCGCTTCTGGCTTGAGCAGGGTGTGGTCTATGTATCTGGCCACATCTGCGGGAACGTTTACCACGCCGATCGTGGAGGAAACCCTGCTTGCCCCACCGTCCAGTATCTTCTTCACGCTTTCCGGGTTTTTCGTCACACAGAGCTGGCAGTTGATGCACACACCTTCAGAGGTGATGCAAATCGCGTCTACTACAGTTCCAGGTTGTGAGACAGATACACCGCTTGTGAGCTTCATCATCACTTCGCGGGTTATTTGATCAACCATTTCCTTCTGATCCATTCTCACTCCCCTGTTTTATGGTTATAACCAGACAAATTCTTGTATTTTGTACCAGACAAAAAACTTCATGCACCTCTCTCAATAGCCATTATCTTGTTTACCCTCGGCCAGTGACGTCCGCCTGCAAACCGCGTCTCAAGCCATACCTTCACCATCTCGTACAGCTCGTCGTCGGTGTGGAGAGGACCCCCCAGTGTGAGAACATTCGCGTTGTTGTGCTCCCTGCTGTTTACGATTGTCTTCACGTCGTAGCAGAGCGCAGCGCGAATACCCTTGACCTTGTTGCACGCCATGGATGACCCTATACCCGCACCGTCTATCATTATCCCCCTGTCACACTCTCCGCTTGAAACCTTGCGTGCGACCTTTACGGCAAAATCAGGGTAATCCACACTGTCCTTGCTGTTCGTCCCCACATCGGTCACCCTGTACCCGAGGTTTGTAAGAAACAGCTTCAGCTTCTCCTTTGCCTCGTAGCCACCGTGGTCAGCCCCGATGGCCACGCGTTTTACAGTATCCGTCAGATTGACATCCTTTTCGTCTGACTTCGGCCCGAGCGTAACCGAGTGAATGTCGCTGACGACATTTTTAACGATTCCATCTTTACTGCTTTCTGGCACTGCCTCCCTCCTTGACACAGTTGATTTCATCCACGATCCCTGCGATCACACAGCGTACAGGAGCCATCCTGTCCTCTATTATCACCCGGGCAGAGTTTCCCTCATCGATTACAAGCACAGTATCTCCAATCCCGGCCTGCACAGTGTCGATAGCCAGAACAGCGCCGCCGTGTGGAGTCCCATCTGGATCGATGGGCTGCACCACCTGTATTTTGTACCCCCTGTATATTTCCAGCTTGATGGTTGCAACCACCGTTCCCCTGACCCTTCCCAGTATCATTCTACTCCTCCAGGTCCACGTGATCAACTATCCCCATGATCGTTGCATCCGAAGGGTTGAACCAGTTTTTGAGCCCCAGAGCCGCTTCCCTTCCACCCTCGTAAAAAACGATGTCACCGGGCCCTGCCTGCACCGTATCGCATGCGACGATGGGATCGCCGCTATTTTGCAGCTCCTCGTTCAGGGGCTGAACGAGGAGAAGCTTTACCCCTTCGAATGAATCAACCTTTTGCGAGCAGACCACGTTGCCGATCACTCTTCCCAGTTTCATCGCCTTCCCATGCTCATGAGAGGTTTTGAATGTTACACGATACGAAAGTGCCCGATAAGGGCACAGCGCCTCTCCCTCGTGAATGTGCGGGCCCTTGTCATGCCTTCCCCAGTGGGACTTGCGATGGTGTATGATGTAAACCCTGCACCGTGATACCCGAGCCCCGCATAATTCGGCCCGTTCTTGACGAATATGGAGCAGTTCATCACCTTTGCCATCCGTGAGAGCCTGTCTATGTTCTTCGAATGGATACTTGCGGTATGCCTGAACCCGTGCTCGCACTGAACGGCGTAATCGATGGCCTCATCGGCGCTGCCCATCCTCACTATCGGGATCACGGGCATAAGCTGTTCGGTCCACACCAGTGGGTGGTCCCGCTCCACCTCGCAGAGCAGAATTCTCACATCCGGAGAAACCTTTATTCCGATGGCTGCGGCGATCACCGCTGCATCCTTACCCACAAACTTCTTATCGGGGGTACCTTCATATCCGGGTCTTCCGGGGTCTGAGATCACCATCCCGGTAATCTTCTGTATCTGGCTTCTGTTCAGCTCGTAGGCGCCGTACTTTTTCATCGCCTCTTTGAGGGAGTCTGTGATCGAGCTGACAGCCAGTATCTCCTTTTCGCAGATGCAAACGATGTTGTTGTCCAGCCCTGCCCCGCTCACAATGTCGCGGGCAGCCTGATCGATGTCGGCGGTCTCGTCCACCACAACAGGGGGGTTACCAGGTCCTGCTGCAATGGCTTTTTTTCCACTTGCCATTGCCACCCTGACCACAGCGGGACCTCCTGTTACAACCAGCAGGTCTATCTTCGGATGCTTCATCATAGCCTGTGCGCTCTCAATCGTCGGGTTGCTGAGCGCGGAAACCAGTGCCTGAGGGCCATCCGCTTTCAAGATAGCCTTTTGAAAAAGGGAAATTGTGTAATTCGATACCGCCTTCGCTGCAGGGTGAGGATTGAACACAACGGCGTTTCCTGCAGCGAGCATGCCTATACCATTACAGATGAGGGTCTCGGTGGGATTGGTGCTGGGAGTTATTGAGCCAATTACCCCGTAGGGAGCCAGTTCTATCAGGGTAAGTCCGTAATCATCGGTGTACGCTGTGGGCTCGAGGTCTTCCACTCCCGGGGTTTTCAATATTGCAAGCCTGTTCTTGAGCTGCTTGTCCCTGCAGTTGCCCAAGCCTG
>CAZPCG010000228.1:0-487 GCA_964584875.1 uncultured Spirochaetota bacterium | reverse complement strand
CAGAGGGTGTCCAGGTTTTCCAGCATGACCTCACGTATATTGCGTATGATCTCTTTCCGCTTTTCCAGGGTCATAGCCATTAAATCTCTTTGAGCATGCTCAGCCTCGTCAATGAGCCTTTCCATCTCGGGGAATGATACAACCTGTTGCTTCGCCACAGGCGTATCTTTGATTGGCGAAATAAACCTGCTCATCACCTGTTCAACGACGCTCCTCACCTGCTCTTCAGTGATCATTATCATCGTTCACCTTCTTTCAACTGGACTTAGCCTGGAAGGTTGACTCTGCAATACGCACAATTTTACAAAATGTCTCAGCTTTCAGGCTCGCCCCACCGATAAGCGCACCGTCAACATCCTCCTGGGCGAGAATGTCACCTGCATTCTCCGGTGTGACACTCCCACCGTAGATGATACGCACCTTTTCGGAAATCTTTTCCCCGGTGAAATCCCTTACGATGCTCCGCACGGAGCGGTGCGTCTCCCCG
>CAZPCG010000227.1:0-4367 GCA_964584875.1 uncultured Spirochaetota bacterium | reverse complement strand
ATCCAGAAGATGCGCTGAACTAGATAAGGTTATACCCGATCGCATGGAAAGAGTGTTGACACCGAAGGAGCGCCTCATACTCATAAGAAAGGGAAATGAGCTCTTCAACAAGGGAGAAATTGAAAAGGCGGCCAGGATATTTGTAACGACAGCTTATAAGGATGGATTGATACGGGTGGGTGACCACTACTACTTCGATAAAAAAAACCCTCTGAAGGCGCTTCACTACTATCTTGAGGCTCACTATGAGAAGAGGGTCAGCGAATTAACGGAAAGCATTGCTGCTATTATCAAGAAATGGCTGAGAGAAGACAGAACTCAGGAAAAGACCGGAGATGAAAAAACAGAAAAAAAATCATGAGCATGAAGGCAGGCAGAAGATTCCTGAACTATCAAAATTGGGGTACCATCACCTCAGGGAGGGCAGGTACAGGGAATCAGAGGCTGAGTTCAACAAGATACTCGAAATTGACAGGCGAAACATCTATGCGCTGGTTGGCATCGGGGATATATACAAGGCCGAACATCGTTACGAAAGAGCAGTGGAACACTACAAAAGGGCCCTTGCAATAGATCCTGTTAACAAGTTTGCCCTGATAGGTCTTGCGGACACCCACCGGGGCTCAAGGGAATTCGAGAAGGCGATCGAAATATGGGAAGATTATCTCTCCTATAACGAGAATGCCTACGACGTTGCAGTCCTCACGAGGCTTGGTGACACCTATAAGAAGATGGGAATGTTCGACAAGGCGCTTGTCCGATATGAAATGGCCCTCTCCGTTGATCCAAAAAATCCCTACGCACTTTCAGGGCTGGGCCATCTGTACTTCGAGAAGAAGCAGTACCATGAGGCGCTCAAATACTGGCACAGGCTCCTTGAGATCGAGAAGGATGATATCAGGGTATTAACCAACACAGGTAATTGCTACAGAAAATTGAAGGAGTACAGCGAAGCGCTCAAATACTTCTACAGGGCAATGAAACTGGAAGAAAATAACTTCTACGCCCTGTACGGGATCGCTGACAGCTATAGAGGATTGAAGGAGTACGAAAAGGCCGCTGAATACTGGCGCAGGATTCTGGCAATTGATCCGGAAAACCGGAAGATACTTACACGTCTTGGAGATGCGTACAGGAACCTGGGAAATATCGAGACCTCAAGGTTCTATTATAAAAAGGCAATAGAGAAGGAGTTTGATTATTACGCCATTCTCGGGCTAAGCATACTCGACAAGCTGGAAAACAACTTTGATGCGGCTCTGGAGAACCTTAACCAGCTCAGGAACATCTCCGGTCTAAACTATCAGCTCACAATGCTTCTAGCCGACTGCTACATCGCGATGAACAGGCGAGAACTTGGCATACAGGTGCTGAGCGATGCCCTGAAAGAGGGAATACAGAGTCCGGAGCTGAAGAGAAGGCTGCATCTCCTCCAGGAAAAACGCTGAACCCATTCCAGGTGGCTTTGCCAACAGTTGTGAAAGACTCCGTGAGAAATATATGCGCCTTCCAAATATCATCGGCAAAACCGAGGACGATCTTGTTCGCTACGTGGAGGAGAGGGGCTTCAGGAGCTTCTACGGCAGACAGATGTTCCAGTGGGTTTACCTCCGACTTGCCGATGATTTTGCATCGATGACAGACCTTCCAGTGCGATTGCGTGAAAGCCTGAGCAGGGATTTCGTCCTGAGATACTACAGGCCGGTAAGAACGCTTTTGTCCAGAGAAGGCGATGCGGTGAAGCATGTGTTTCGCACTGAGGATGCCATCGATATTGAGAACGTCGTCCTATCCGACAGGGAGGGGAGAACCTCATTCTGCGTATCCTCCCAGATCGGCTGTCCGGTGGGATGTATCTACTGCGCCACAGGAATCAGGGGCTTCGTGCGTAACCTCAAAGCGGGAGAAATATTAAACGAGGTTCTCTCCCTTGAAAAACTCCATACAAAACCTGAAAGCATTCTCTTCATGGGCATGGGTGAGCCCCTCCTGAACTACAGCGAAGTTGTAGAGACGGTTTTATTCCTTAATAAAATAGGGTTCGGTCCAAGAAAGATAACAATCTCCACCTTCGGCATACCCTCCAGGATACGCGATCTTTCCGCAAGCGGCCTTCGACCAAGGTTGGCCGTTTCAATCGGTTCTTCCCTCGACGAGAAGAGAAAAAGGATCATCCCCAACGCAGAACACCATAGCCTCGCACAGCTTGGAGAGGCGCTCCGCTACTACCAGGCGAAAACCAGGAGACGCATCACGCTTGAGTATACATTGATGGGCGGGGTAAACGATACTCCAGGGGAAGCCTCTGCGCTTGCCCACTTTGCCAGGGGACTTGGAGCTCACGTCAATATCATCAGGTACAATCCAATCGCCCCCGAGAGCATTGGGAGTCACCTTTCCTCTCAGAGGGCTAATGGCCGAAGGCACTGGGGAGCTTCGGCCCTGCCCATGGGCACGGTTCCTACACCGCAGGCAGTGGATGAATTCAAGGAGATAGTGCAAAGAGCAGGCGTCAGAGTCACCGAGCGGTACAGAAGGGGCGGGGACATAGGTGCAGCATGCGGCCAGCTCGTCTACTCCCGAAGGCAGGCCGGTTGATCTCTTCTAAAAAACTGGACAGCAGAATGAAACGAAGGGATTTTTTTAAAGCGCTCATAGGTGCAGGATTATACCTCTCTGCCCGGCGGCTCTTTCCCGAGGAAACAACAAGGGGTTACGAAGTAGGTAGGGTCGCAGGTGCTGACCATGAAAGTGCGGTGAGGGAAGCCGTTAAGCTTGTAGGGGGAATAAACCGCTACGTAAAACCAGGGGACATCGTTGTGGTGAAACCCAACATCGCATGGAACTCTCCTCCCCATCTGAAGGCGAACACCGATCCGGTTATAGTCAGAACCGTAGTGCATCTCTGCTTTACCGCCCTCGCCTCGAAGGTGTACGTCTTTGACAGGAGCTGCAACAATCCCAAGCTTACATATGTGAGCTCTGGAATCGAAAAGGCGGCAAAGGAGGCCGGTGCAAAGGTGCTTTTTGTGAACGATGTGACGCCAAAGCTGTACCCTGAAATCGTCATTGAAGGAGCAAGCTTTCTCAAGAAGACAACGGTTAACAGGTACATCCTTGAATCGGACGTTCTCATCAACGTCCCAGTGGCAAAGCACCACTCTTCAGCTGACCTTACAATCGGCATGAAAAACCTCATGGGAATAACGGGGGATAACCGTTCGAGGTGGCACTGGGAGCTCCACGAGGCCATCTCCGACATAAACGTAGCCGTCCGCTCTCACCTCACCATCGTCGATGCAACGTATATAATGACCACCCACGGACCAACCGGAGGCAAAAGTGAATACCTGAAGCGGCTGGACACAATCATCGCCTCCCCAGATGTGGTCAGCGCAGATGCTGAAACAACGACCCTCTTCGGCATGAATCCAGATCACATCAAGTACATCGTGCTCGCCAACCGCAAAGGAGTTGGAAAGATCAAGGGCTACTCCAGAAAAACCCTGAATATTTGATTAATGAAACTCTCAATCTTAGCCTCCCTTGAGGGAGGGTTTGGGGAGGGTGTAAAATCAATTACATAACTCGTACCCAATACAAGAGTTTGTTTTGATGAAACCCCATATATAGAATTCGATGACTCAAGCGGAGAGCAAAAAAGTAAGGCTTTTGAGGTTACTAACTCAGGGGATATTCTTATCCGTTTTCGTGTACATATTCTTGAGGTCACTTGACCCCTTTTCCATCGCCGTTAACCCTTTTCTTCGCTACGACCCCCTTGTGCTCTTCACCCATCTTAACTACAACTTATCCATCACCCTTCCCATCGCCGGCATAATCATCCTCACCATCCTGCTCGGGAGGTATTTCTGCGGCTGGATATGCCCCCTCGGGACCCTGATCGACATCCTCGACTACGGCCTGAAGCCTCTCAGAGCATTGAACCCCGTATCCAGGAAAACCGATACTCTGAAAGCCCGGCTCGGCAGGATACCCCCTTCATGGCCCCTGCTCGGAATTACCGCAGTTACGCTTTTCTTCACTCCGCCACTTTTGCAGTTCCTGCACCCCAATGTGTGGATAATACGGATTTTCTCCCTCTCCGCTCTTGGAATATCCTTCCTTGGGCTCCTTGCGATCTTCTCAGCGCTGTCACGGAGGTTTTGGTGCACAACACTCTGCCCCCTCGGCGCCCTGTACGGGCTGATTGCTACCATTTCTCCCCTCAAGCTTTCTATTGTAGAGTGTACCAGATGCGGTAAATGCAACACCTGCCCCATGGGTGCCGCTCTCTTTGAAACGAAAACAATACTGGCCCACCAGTGCACCCTCTGCTTCGACTTTGAGCATCGATGCCCCGTGGA
>CAZPCG010000226.1:0-4381 GCA_964584875.1 uncultured Spirochaetota bacterium | reverse complement strand
AACACCTTCAGGTTCTCAAAGATATAACCGACAACGCGGTAGTCCTCTGGCCCTTTGATCGCGCGTTCCTCGACCCATATGATGGAGGCCCCTGACTCCCTCATCTCTTCGGTGTACACGGTCTTGGTACTGACAACGCCAACGGGTGTGTGGTACTCTACGCGGGTGGAGTCTCCCTCGCGCTCCACCTTGATCTCTATATCCGGGGGGAACTCGTATCTAAAGACTTGCTCTTTCAAGGAGAAGATCCCGAGGCCCCGGTGCAGCGTATCTTCGGGCTTCCGTGGCTTCAGGTATTCCGGCACAATCTTGTGCAAGGCCCATCCCTCAGCACGGGATATCTCATCCTGCGTTCTCCCTCTATGCCTCTCCGGGAGCGTACCGGCCAGGGAATTGGCATTGTACCAGAGGTCGATGCGGGGCACATAGGGCAGTACATCGGGCATCTCCCCTCGCATGGCCACCAGCATCCTCTGTCTGTGTGTCATCATGGCTCACCCCATCTCACAAATCCGCTTCCCGCTCCCATCGGGGGAAAGCACTTCCCGGCATCTATCAGATGGCATCACCACTGTCAATATAAAACGGGTCCCTTGGGTGCGGGTCGGACCAAGCTACTCGGTTGATATTCAAGGATTATCATCCCAAAAGTAAAGGTTTTCAAGCCTTAGAGCATCATTTTCATGCCCCAAAATGCCATTGTAAGGAGCTGGAGATTCCTGGAGCACATAGCTTCCATCCCCACCAACCACCTCACGCCCTTTCGCCTTGATCCCTAGCTTGTCCTTCGTCATCGTTACAAATGACTCCATCCCCACCGCAATACTCTCAGACCACTTTCCGTCCCGCAACTGTCCATCCGCGCTCAAGGCGTCTTCAACCCAACCCCGATAGGCATCAGCAAGATCAGGCATCTGCCTGAAGTTGAGTAATTCCCTTAACCCTTCGTAGTCTACCAATGCATATCGCTCACGGGGTCCCTGAATTTCATTGTAGCCACTAAACGGCCACTCGGAGGGGTGCCTCACAACCCCCGCACGAACCATGTTGAGATCCATATAGAGAAGACATTGAATCAAATGGTTGTCCGTTTCTACTGCCGTCGCATGATAACGATCTTCCCAGTAGGCTCCTTTTCGATTCTTCCTCTGATTGTATTCTTGCCCCGTTCTTCCCGCGATCAGCTGGATCGAGTTCGGAATGACATCTCTTTCGCCGATATCTCTGACCAAGAGGTGGATGTGGTTAGAGGTCACCATGTAGTCAAGCACACTCAAACCGTACCGCTTCTTGGCCTCGAAAAGCCACCGGAGATAACGGCGGCGGTCCCTGGCAAATTTCAAAAGGAATTCCTTCTTGTGACACCGATGAGTAATATGCCAGACACAGCCCGGTATGTAATGTCGGTTCGCCCGTGGCATTCATAGCCCCTTTCTTAGAAGGCCCATTTGCCCGGCAAAAATAGCGTTCTAAGCCCTAAAACAGGCAGATTTTCGTACCATTACTTCAGTATTTCAAGCAGTTGTCTTGGTCCGACCCCAGAATGCGACACACCTTCTAATGAACGGAGTCAATATCGGGGAGATCCAGAATTTATTGGGTCATAAGCATCTTGAGACTACAATGATCTACACCGATGTCTTAAAAGTTAGATCTCGGTCATCATCCTGTCGAAATCCTCAACGGCCACAGCAGGAGATGTGGTGAATGCAATGCCGGTCATCTTGCTGAGGGCAACAGAGGCCTTCATTGCCTGCTCTATCCCGGGGAAATCCGCAATAATAACGAGATCCTGTCCTCCCAGCAACGCATGGATTGATTTGATTTCACCGCCGAACTTCTTTACGAGGTCGGAAGCCTCGCGCGTTCTTTCTGCGCTGATCCCCTTCAATGCCTCGGATGAATACTTCCCGAACATAAAAAACGTCGCCATCCTCATACCTCCATTCTATGCTGATGGTTAACACCACAGTGTCACCATACGCCAGTTTCACGACTTCCGTCAAACGTCAACGCCTAGGGTCACTACCATAACAGCAACCCCCTATTCGCTCCATATCTCTCATCAAGCCGTTTGATTCCAGTATGTCACTCTGCATCCGAAGCGCGGGAGCGAGCCTTAACTCGCCTTCTCATCAACAAGATATACCGATGCCTCATTCCCACAGCACACAATCTGCGCTTGACTGCCGGAGCGGAGGACCTCCGTTGCAATCTTGGTGCCCAGGGCCCCCGCTTTGCCCATTATTACGAGCACCTCTGCCCCGCGGGAAACACGCGTTCCCTTGTTGGTCACGACTCCCGCAAATTGCTGCAATATTCGAGTCCACGACCAATCGATCTCAGTTGTCACCAGGATCCTGGGTGATAAGCTTTCACCAACGGTTTCAAGGTAACTACTGGCCTCCTTGAAGTCTAAGAGGATCTCCAGGGTACCGAAGGCAACCTTATGCATAGTAGGACATTCGCCGGTTACTACCGGGTTGCTGTCGAGCGCCTTGCCTTCTGATTTTCTCCTGTCTTTTTCTCTATTCACCAGCACCTCGTCAGATCCAAACCGGTCGAATCGAGGGGGCATGACCCCGAGACTGAGAGATTATGCCCCAGGTCAGATAAAACGTAAAGGGCACATCCATCCCCTCGCCTTTTTATCGAGACAGCCCATGTCTTGATTGGTGTTAGCAGCGGTCAAATTGTCCCCTAATTTACCTGACTTTTCCCTAAAAAATGTACACTACGCCTCAGAGCTACAGAAAACATAGCAGAATCAAGAAGTTTTGGGAAATAAAAAACTTGACATTTTATCTTGTAGTGTATATTATATACACTATGAGCTTCATAAGAAGAATAAAAAAGGGAAACTCCATCTACCTCGCCGAGGTCGAAAACCAAAGGATAGGCGGTAAGGTCGTTCAAAGGCATCTCCGTTATGTCGGAAAAGAACTCGATGATAGACCTCTCCTCACAGGCTCTGTGGAAAGGTCGTCAGTCGATAAGGTCACTATTTATGGTCCTCTTTTAGTCCTGGATGAAATCGCAAAGCAAGTCGATTTGGCAGGAGCACTCGGGAACTACGGGGATTATCTTTTGAGTCTGGCTTATGCCCATTGTGTAGCCCCTGACAGTTTAAAAGGAATGAGTCAATGGTACCAAAAGACCGAACTCCGCAATCTTTTAGATATTTCACAGATCACCTACAAAAAGCTTGTCGAGGCTATTGACTCTCTGGACGGTATGGATGGCGATACAGTACAAGAGCGGATTTTTTCTCGATTAAAAGATGCTTTGGCTCTTTCTCCATCGGGCTATCTTTACGACATTACGAACATCTATTTTTATGGTGTTTGCTGTCCTCTGGCCAAGAAGGGGCAGAATGCAGAGAGACGGAATCAGCCGCAGATTCAGATTGGGCTCGCCATAACGAAGGAAGATGGGATTCCGATTGTTCATAAGGTGTTTGAGGGCAACATCTTTGATTCGAAGACCTTGCCGGATATACTTCTTCATCTCAAACGGCATGAGATTAAGACTGTCTGTATTGTCTGGGACAGGGGTGTTTCCTCAAAGCTAAATATCAGGGAAGCCAGGGAGATGGGATTTCATGTGCTCTGCGGTTTGGCATTGAAGAGGGGATTGAAGGAGGTGGTCGATACTGTATTGGAAGAGGATATTGCCTCCATGAAATACCGGGTGAGGCTCAGCAGTACGACTTTTTATGTAAAAAAGCAGAGGCACGAGGTTGAAGGGCTTAGGGGGTACAT
The DNA here is from genome assembly GCA_964584875.1 of uncultured Spirochaetota bacterium. Lineage (GTDB taxonomy): Bacteria > Spirochaetota > B62-G9 > B62-G9 > DRHN01 > CAZPCG01. Next base: position 620 of record CAZPCG010000226.1, on the reverse strand, counting down.
TGCTGTATGTGTCAACGAGAAGCAACGACAGGCGATCCGCGAGAGGCGCTACGATGAGATTGACCATGCCCTCAAGCTTCTTCAAGAGAAGAAGACCATCAAAGCTGGTCTTAGAAAATATATCAAGGGAAATAAAATCAATCATGGGGCTTTGCAGTTGGCAGAGCGGTATGATGGCATATCGGTTATTTTTTCAACCCAGAACCTCAGGGCAGAGGAAATGGTCAAAGGATATTTTGAGAAGGACCGTGTGGAGAAGTCATTCCGATGCATGAAGAGCCTTTTAGAGATGGACAAAGTGAGGTTTTGGTTAGCCAATCGGGTAAGAGGGCACATTTTCATTTGTTATCTTGCTTATCTACTCCTCTCTGTCCTTGAATACAGATTAAAGGAAAGTGGAATGAGTGCCGCTGATGCTTTAGAGACGATGGAATCGATGTATAAAGTGTATCTGACAGATCCGAAGTCTAAGAATAAGTTTGCCAAGACAGTGACCTTAAGCAGGAAACAAGAAGAGATTCTGAAAAAGGTCAATCCTCTGCTTATGTCAAAGTGTAGTGTATAAAATTAAGGGAAATGTCAGGTCATTTAAGCTATGTTTTTCAGGCGATTTCTTTACG
>CAZPCG010000225.1:0-4386 GCA_964584875.1 uncultured Spirochaetota bacterium | reverse complement strand
AAGGCCCTTGTCGACATGTTTGACAGGAAAGTTTTTGGCCCGAGCGGCCTGAAGGTGGTCATCGAGGATTACCTCGATGGTGAGGAGGCCACGGTGATGGCTCTCTGCGATGGGAGGAACATTGTACCGCTTCTCTCATCCCAGGACCACAAGCCGGTGTACGACGGCGATGAGGGTCCCAATACAGGAGGGATGGGTGCAATCGCCCCTGCTCCGGCAGTAAGCACCGTAGTAATGGAGAGGGTTATTGATACCATCATCCTGCCCCTTGTTGACGAGCTGTGCCGGCGGGGAATATCATACCGTGGCGTGATATATGTTGGCCTCATGATAAGGGATGGAAACCCATACGTCGTTGAGTTCAACTGCAGATTCGGTGACCCTGAGGTTGAAGTTGTGCTGCCGCTCCTCGATTCTGATTTCTTCGAAGCTATTTTGAGGACTGTGGAGGGGGACCTTGAGAGATACACCATGAGATGGAAGAAGGGGTACGCCTGCGATGTTGTGCTTGCATCTGGAGGTTACCCCGGAAGCTACGCAAAGGGGAAGGTCATAGAGGGGCTTGAGAACCTGGAGGGGAAGAAGGACCTCTATGCATTCCATGCAGGAACGAAGGAGGAGAATCCAGGCCGCGTCGTGACAGCCGGCGGCAGGGTCCTGAACATCGTCGGAACGAAGAAGACATTAAGAGAAACGGTTGATTTTACCTACGAACAGGTGAGAGTCGTGCATTTCGAGGGCATGCATTACAGAAAAGACATAGGCTTCAGGGGCTTGCGGATCGTTAAACACGCCTTTTGACGACCTTATCGTTTATATGTTCTGGGGATGCAGAATATTACGGATTGGAGACGGCGGGAGTCGAACCCGCGTCCTGTAGTGAGGTCACCTGAACCTCTACATGCTTATCCTGAAATTATTGTTTCGGTCCTCCTCGGTTTCCAGGCTTACCTCAGAAGACCTATCCCGAATGGATTTCACTGCAAGACCTTCCGGGAAGAGATCCCGCAGCTACCCCTGTAGTCGACGCTCCTTCCCATCACCAGGGGAAAGACGGGAGAAGCGGCAGCAGCTTATCAGGCTGCTACAGGTAGAGTCTCAAAATCGGCAATTCTAATTTGGTGCTCTTTTTAACGAGGCCAGAGCCCCTCGGCATGCCATCCAGGCTCCAACCACCACAGTCGAAACCGTTTCGTCCCCTTTATCCTAATATACGTCATAACGGCGAAAAAGTAAACCACAATCACATTAAATTGTTTGAAATTTTAACAGAGCAAAAGTATTTTAGTACAATTTATAAGGAGATTGAGACCATGTCAAGCAACATTGATAAGAAGAAGAAACCCTCCAGCACTGAGCAACTGACCCCCATGCAGGAGCTTGAGAAAAAGCTCTCCTATGCATCGAAGAACATATGGGGCGAGGTCTCCGAAGATGTCGTCCGGAAGATATTTGATTACGGGGATCAGTATAAAGATTTTTTGAGAATGGCAAAGAGTGAGCGGCTAACCGTGAAGTGGATACTCGAGAAGGCAGTTGAGAAGGGATACAGGGACCTCTTTGAGACAGAAGCGGTTGCAGCGGGGGACCTCCTCTACGCCGTAAACAGAAACAAGAACATCGTGCTCATCAAGGTCGGCACGAAGCCGGTTGATGAGGGGGTTAATTTCATCGTCGCCCACGGCGATGTCCCGAGGCTTGACCTGAAGCAGGTGCCTCTCATCGAGGATACGGAAATCGCGCTGTTGAAAACCCACTACTACGGGGGTATCAAGAAGTACCACTGGCTCAACATCCCCCTTGCGCTCACCGGGGTTGTTGTCACAAGGGATAACAAAAAAGTGGAGGTGGAGATCGGAGTCGATGAGAAAGACCCCGTATTCGTAATCCCCGATCTGCTCCCGCATCTCTCCCGCAAGGTTCAGAACGAGAAGAAGGCTTCTGAGTTCATCGAGGGGGAGACTCTGGGTCTTGTTGTCGGGAACATACCGGTGAAGGACGAAAAGGTTAAGGAAAAGGCAAAGCTTGCCATACTGCAGAAGCTTCACGATGAGTACGGCATCGTCGAGGAGGATTTTGTTTCAGCGGAGCTCCAGGCCGTACCGGCAATCCCCCCGCGGGACGTTGGGATGGACCGGTCCATTATCGGTGGCTATGGCCATGACGACAGGGTCTGCACCTTTGGTGCCATAACCTCGCTCTTCGATTCACAGGTGCTCGAAAAAACCGGCGTCGTTTTGATCGTGGACAAGGAGGAGATCGGCTCCGACGGTGCTACTGGCGCAAGATCGCTCTTTATTTTCAATATTGTAGGGAACCTCATAGAGAAGATAAAGGGCGGGTGCAACGAGAACCTTCTCAGGCGGACCATGGAAAAGTCGGTGTGCATCTCCGCTGATGTGAGTGCCGGCATTCACCCGATGTACAAATCGGTCCACGATGAGCGCAACGATTCCAAGATCTCCCATGGGATCGTTATCACGAAGTACACCGGCTCCGGCGGGAAATACATGGCGAACGATGCGGATGCGGAGCTAGTCGGGAAGATAAGGAATCTCTTCAATGAGAACGGGATATACTGGCAGTACGGCGGCATGGGGAAGGTTGATGAGGGAGGGGGAGGAACGATAGCACGGCACTTCGCCTTCTACAACACGTCGGTGATAGACTGCGGCGTTTCTGTTATAGGAATGCACTCGCCCTACGAGCTCATCTCTAAGGCTGACCTGTACTATTCCTACCTCGGCTTCAAGGTATTCTTCGAGAAGGCTTGAATGGCTGCACAAGAAATAGTTGAGGAAGTGCCCGATTTTTCATCACCCGATGTTCATGAACGTGTTCAAGCGCTGTACCGCTACGTCCAGGCTCATCGGAGAAATCCCGGCAGAGGGCTTATCAACCTCCACGTCCACACAAACGAGTCCTTCTCTGTGTTCAGAAACCCCACTGAAGCTGTGTGGTATGCATACCGGGAAGATATAGAGTACTTTGGCATCAACGATCACTACACCATTGATGGGCACGATGAGTTTCGCCTTGCCTGTGAGGCTGCGGGAATAAGACCAACCTTCAGCATCGAAGCCATTGCTATGGATGAAGTGGCTCTTAAAAAATGGAGGAGGTATAACGACCCCAATAACCCTGGCAGATGCTATCTCATCGGTAAGGGGGTTGTACGAAAGCTTTTACCCGGGGGGAAGGGCCAAAATCTCCTGGTGTCGATGACAGGCTCCATACGGGAGCGAAACAGGCGGATAACGGAGAAGTTGAACAGGTACCTGACGGCCCATGGATGTGTGATTACACTCACCTATAATGAGGTTGAGGCACTTACACCGAGGGGGAACACGACGGAGCGGCATGTGGTGCAGGCCTTCTGTGAGAGGTTAAACCGGGAGTTTGAGGACCTTCGGGTTAGAAAGCAGGTTTACTCTGACCTGCTGCAGTGTGATGTAGAGGACAAAACTCTTATGGATGCCGCAAGGCTTCTAACCCTGGTGCGTGAGAAGCTGGTCAAAAGCAGCAAGCCCTGCTACGTTGAAGAGGACTCCAGAGCCTTTACCACCATGGATAACCTCGTAGATCTCTATCTTGAGTACGGCTCGGTCCCAACCTATCCATTTATGGGAAACCCCATAACCGAGGAGGAGGAATACCTCGAATCACTCATACCGAAGGTGATGCAAAACCGCCTCTACGCCCTCGATATAATCGATTATAGAACGGAGGTCAGGAGGGCCCGGGAGATCATAGAGGTTGCAAACCACTACGGACTTCCGGTTTTTATCGGTACCGAGCACAATACAAAGGAGATGGTTCCGCTCGTTGGTCCCGTGGCTGGTCAGCCTGAATTCTACGATTACTTCAGGCGGTCGGCCAACTTCGTGATAGGTCACCAGCTTGCGGCAAAGCTTTGCAACTATGGTGCGGTTACGCCGGATGGTAAACCGAGGTTTGACGATTTGAAGGAAGGTTTTCAATTTTATACAAACATCGGAGAGATGGATCTTTCAAAGGATCAGATCGAGGAGCTTGAGAAGAAGGAGCTGAAGGAAAGGAAGAGATTTTTTGGTATCCCATAATCTTCCATTGGTAATAATGCAGGCTGCGGCTTCGGTGTGCGAGGTGTGCAGCAGGGATTATTCAAACTAATATTAAGGGAAGGAGAATCAGGCTAGTGGAAAGCAGAGTAAAAACCTACATGCAGAGGGCCTATGAACGGGGGATCCTCATTCCTGCGTTCAACGCTGCCTATCACGAGATGGTTAAACCGATATGTGAAATGCTGAAAAAACTTCGCACCTTCGGGCTGCTTGAGGTCGCGCGGCCCGACATCGAGAAGTTCGGCATAAAAAGCTTCAGCAGGGCGGCGGAGGATTACAGGAA
>CAZPCG010000224.1:0-4398 GCA_964584875.1 uncultured Spirochaetota bacterium | reverse complement strand
GTTTAAAACACCGGGAATTTCAAATTTTTACGGCAGGGTCTGATCGGTGCGGCGGTATACTCCCTTACCATTCAAGGCGGGAGCTTTGAGATGATTGATCTCTTCTTTTTCATGTAGGATTTGAGACTCTTTCTTGAGGCAGGGATATTGACCTCCCTGGTACGTATGTATGCCGTCGTTTGCTTTCCATTCTTCACGTAGTAGGGTTTTTTATCCCCCTCCTTCACCTCGATAAGGAGTATCTCTTTATTCCTGAAAGAGACTGTTTGGGCGGAGAAGCTCGGTGCTGGAATGATGAAGGAGAGGGCTTTTTCAATCTTAGAAACCTCATCGTACATATTCTGTACACCTACCGTCATTTCGTTGCTTCCAATTCCCACGATGAGGTTTCCGCCTTTCATGTTCGAAAAGGCGCAGATGGATTTTGCGGTTTCAAGGGCATCAGGAAGCGTTTTTTTCAGCTCGGTCTTGTATCCATCCCCCAGGGCGACGATTTCCTCGAGTATATCAATTGGTATTGAGGAACGCACCAGATGTATCATGTCTTCCATGATAGGCTACGTCATCATCATTGTCAAATGAAATAAAGTCAAACTTCTTGAAATGGAGAGGCAAAGTGGTGATAGGGGGTTTGGTTTTACCTCCCACAGCAGTACTTATACTTCTTTCCGCTTCCGCAGGGGCAGGGCTCGTTCCTGCCTACTTTCTTCCCCACTACGACCTGGGTCCTTACCCTTTCAAAAGCAGGGGCTGCCGCACCACCCGCCTCTCCCGTTTGCATTCCCCGTGGAAATTGAAGTTGGATGCCCTGCTGTACCATCAGGGGCTCTTCCTCTGTGGGTGGCTCCTCACCTGGGGCCGGGCGTATGCCTGCATCAAACTGCCCGTACTCCCTGTGCTGCATCCGCTGGATGCGCCATATCGTTGGACGTTTAACAACGGGTGCAATGCGGACCCTGAAGAGGTTTTGCACAATGTCTGTGTTGATATTTTTTATCAGCTCCCTGAAGAGGTTGAAGGACTGAAACTTGTACTCGATGAGGGGGTCCTGCTGTGCGTATGCCTGGTATCCTATGCCCTCCCGCAGGCCATCCATCTCGTAGAGGTGCTCCTTCCAGCGTTTATCGATGGACTGGAGGGCAATGAATTTCTCTATCTGCCCCGCAATTTCCTCGCCGAACTCTGATCTCTTCTCATCGTAGGCTGCGTTCAAACTGGCAATAACCTTCTCTTTCAGTTCATCCCTTGTGAGCGAACCATTGTCGCCGAAGCCGATGTCGATGTTGCGCCGGGTCATTTCCGAAAGCCACTCAACGACCTCGTCAGCTTCAACCCCGGTGATTCCCGAGCGCGGCAGTTCAAGCTCCTCGAGCTTTGAACTTACCAGCTCTTCGGTTATCTCTGCGATCTTCTCCCTCGTGCTGTCCTTTTTTAAAAAATCGGTCCTACTGCCGTAGATGTAGTTTCGCTGATCGTTCATGACGTTGTCATACTCAAGGAGATGCTTTCTGATTTCAAAATTGCGGTTTTCCACCTTTTTCTGGGCACTGCTGATTGCCTTGCTCACAAGCGGTGAGTCTATATTCTGGCCTTCCTCCATGCCCAGCCTGAGCATGATGCCCGAGAGCTTGTCTGAGCCGAACAGACGCATCAGGTCGTCCTCGAGGGAGAGGTAGAACCGGGAGGAACCTGGATCGCCCTGTCTTCCGCTTCGACCCCTTAGCTGATTGTCGATTCTCCGCGCATCATGTCGCTCTGTTCCCAGTACATGCAGCCCTCCGAGTTCAACGACCCCCGGGCCGAGCTTTATGTCTGTTCCCCTTCCTGCCATGTTTGTTGCGATGGTCACGGTATGTGGCTGCCCTGCTTTCACTATGATCTGTGCTTCCTTCTCATGGTACCGGGCATTCAGAACCTGGTGAGGAATATCACGCTTCTTGAGGATTTTTGAGAGGAGCTCCGATTTTTCAACGGAGATCGTTCCGACCAAAACCGGCTGTCCCCTCCGGTGACACTCCTCGATTTCATCCGCAATTGCCTTCCACTTCTCCTTTGCGGTTCTGTAAATCCTGTCGGAGTTGTCGATGCGTATAACCGGTTCGTTGGTGGGTATCACAACGACATCGAGACCGTAGATTTTTAAGAACTCCTCGGCCTCGGTTTCAGCCGTTCCAGTCATCCCGGCAAGCTTCTCGTACAGCCTGAAGTAGTTCTGGATCGTTATCGTTGCAAGCGTCTGGGTGTCTCTCTCGACTGTGACACCCTCCTTTGCCTCAATGGCCTGGTGAAGCCCCTCCCCGAACCGCCTTCCGGGCATGAGGCGGCCGGTAAACTCATCAACTATGATGACCTTTCCATCCTGCACTACATATTCAACGTCCTTCAGGTACAGCGAGTGGGCCCTGAGCAGCTGGTTGATTATATGGAGCTTTGCGCTCGCCTCAAGGTACTCCCTCTCAAGCTCCTCCCTCCGGGTGTAAAGCTCCTCTTTTGACAACCCCAATTTATCGAGCTCTGCGAGTTTGTCGGTGTAATCGTGGAGGATCAGCTTCTCGGGATCGGTCGGCGCGAGCGCCGTTCGCCCCTTCTCCGTGAGAGTAACGGAGTGGTTCTTCTCGTCGACAACGAAGTAGAGCTCTTCCTCAATCTGGGGCATGCTCTTGGTCTGGTTGAAGAGGAACTCAGTTTTTTGGATGAGCTTTATGTTATCGGGGTTCTCTTTGAACTCCAGCAGCCTCTTATTTCTTGGATCGCCCTTCTCAGCCTGCAGGAGCCTTTTGCCTGCCTCATCGAGATCTCCCTGTTCAAGGACATACTCCGACTCCTTCAGGTAGCGGGTTACAATTGATTTCTGCCGTGAAACAAGGTTTGTGATTCGCGGGTTAAGCTCATAGAAGAGGGAGGCGTCTGATTCTGTGGGACCTGATATGATGAGAGGGGTTCGCGCTTCATCAATGAGCACACTGTCGACTTCGTCGACTATAGCGTAGTAATGCCCTCTCTGCACCATGTTCTGCACATCGTCGGCCATATTGTCCCGCAGGTAGTCGAAGCCGAACTCGTTGTTCGTTCCGTAGGTGATGTCAGCCTGGTAGGCCTTCTTTCTCTCCTCAAAGGGCATGTCATGGTAGAGGTGAGCGACACCGAGACCGAGAAACCGGTAAATGGGTCCCATCCACTCGGCGTCCCTCTTCGCTAGGTAGTCATTCACCGTGACCAGGTGGGCACCTCTGCCCTCAAGGCCAATCAGGTAGAGAGGGAGAGTTGCCACGAGGGTCTTTCCTTCCCCCGTCTTCATCTCAACGATTTTTCCCTGGTAGAGGATAATGCCGCCCATGAGTTGCACGTCAAAGTGGCGCATGCCGATGGTTCTCACCGCCGCCTCACGCACAACGGCAAAGGCCTCGCATAGAATGTCGAGGGGCCGTTCGCCCTCGCCCAGCCTTCTCTTGAACTCATCGGTTTTTGCCCTGAGCTTCTCATCGGAAAGAGCTTTGATTTCCTCCTCGAGGCCGTTGATTTTTTCAACGTAAGGGAGGAGAGCTTTGATTTCCCTTTCGTTTTTGCTGCCGAAGAGCTTCACGATCGGATTCTTCATACTTTTTAATTTACTAATCAGGTAACTAAAAATCAATCTGCAAAAAATATATTTATAAACGGGCTTAAATTTACTACCTTAGTTCAGAAAAAGGTTCGGGGGAAGAAAATCCAATGAAAGAAGATACTGTGAGTTTGAAAGCCTGGATCGTTCGCGCAGCTGTTTTCCTCTGCCTTCTCTCCCTCATCATATCCTTCCATGGCTGCGGAAGGAAGAGAATTGAGGAGTTGAAGAAGGACAAGCTTTTTTCCATTAAAATAGGCAGCGGGGAGGAGGGTATAGGCATTATAAGAGAGAGCAGCGGACGGTTTCAGGGACCAACCCATGTGCTGTTCCAGAACGGGTTTTTCTTTGTTGTTGACTCCGTGAATCAGAAGCTTCTAAAGATTACCACGCCGGGTGATATCATACTCACCATTGCCGGAGGTGAAGGAGCGGAGGATGATGAAGAGAACATACTGAGAACGAAGCAGCGAAAGCACTACAGCTTCAACCAGATTGGAAACATAACGGTGGACAAGGAAAACAACATCTACATCGAGGATGTTTTCGTTCAGAAACGGAAGCTCAACTCGATCATCGACATCCTGAGCAGCGATGAAAATGTTGAGCAGGAGGGCGACTACGAAGAGGTGTACATGTCCCATATTCTGAAATTCGATCGCCTGGGAAAATACCTCTTTAAAATCGGTGTGGAAGGAAAAGATACCCAGCCCTTTTACCATGTTTACAAGCTGTCCTGCGACAGTGATGGAAATCTCATAGTGCTTACCGCAGATGAGGAGTGGGAACACTGGACG
>CAZPCG010000223.1:0-4421 GCA_964584875.1 uncultured Spirochaetota bacterium | reverse complement strand
GGTGGAGAGTGGAGACGTAGAGCAGGTAATAAAGAACCCGAAGCATCCCTATACAAAGCTTCTCGTAGGGTCTATACCCTGGCCTGACCCAACCCGGAGGTGGGGGGAAGGGCAGGTCGCCGTCGTGGATAGGGAAGCGACTGACGCAGACAACCAGTGTAAGTTCGCTCCCCGCTGTCCTTTCATTATGCCTGTTTGCCGTGAGAGACGTCCTCCTCTCTTTCAGGTCGATAACGGTCGTGACGTGGCCTGCTACCTCTATAAGGATAAACCCCTGGTTGAATCGGCAATTGGTTTTTGATTTTATTGACCTAAGTTGTGGGTATGTTATAATATAGGGTTATTGGTAAAAAAAGGGTAAATTTATGGCAGAAAAGATTGAGGAGAAGGTAAGTGAGCTTGAGAGAATGATGAAAAACTTGGCCTATGCCCACATGCAGACAGAAATGTCGCTTAACACCCTTAGCGAAGAGATGCGGGTTTTCAAAGACGAGATACGTGAAGACAGGAAAAAAATGAGTAAACAGTGGGGTGAGCTGGCAAACAAAATGGGTACTGTCGTTGAAGATATTGTTGCTCCTAACATCCCCAGAGTTGCAAAAGAATACTTCAACTGTGTAACCATCGAGGACTTTTCTGTGAGAAGGAAACTACTTAATAAAAAGGATAATAAAACCACCAGAGAGTTTGATGTTATTGCAAAAGGAGACAACCTCTTAATAATTAATGAAACTAAATCAACTCCCAGAATTGAATACATCGATGATTTTGCTCGTACGCTTGAAAATATTTTCAATTACCTTCCCCAATACAGGGAGTGCAGGGTTATCCCCATTTTTTCTTCTCTCTATCTGGATGAAGATGTTATAAACTATCTTACTAGGAAAAAAATATACGCCATGGGTATGAAGGATGATACCATGGTGATATATAATCCCCACCTGGAGAATGACAAATCTAAAGATAGTACTGTATGAATACAAAAGGGTGGTAAAGCGAAGGAATTAGAAAAGAGGTTTGGGCGATAGTGGACTTGAACCACTTACCTCCTGCTTGTAAGGCAATTCTATCACTCACCTCTATATATCTAATGTTACCTAAGGACTTCTGGTATTTTGTACCAGAATTTGAGATTTTTTTAAACCTGCAAAATCAAAGATATCATCAAGAAGCAAGTCAAGTTTTTCATAGGATTCTATGATCTTCGATTTTATCTGATTACCGCCTGTTTTTACACCTGATAATATACCGGAAAGCAATGGTTCAATAACCCTGTTCTTGAGAAGCAATAACATCACGCATAATTTATGCTCTGTTTTCGTGAAAATATATCTATGCCTCCCCTCTACCTTCTTCACGATCCCCTTCACCACTAAGCGCTTCAAATCATACCCCATTTTGGCGCTCCCATACTCACCCTCACCGATGGAACGTATCCTGTGCACTTCCTTTCTCAAGCTCTTGTTGGTAAAGTGGGATACCAGATTGGATGAGTGCACCAGTGCCTCTATAACTCCCATGATCCTTTGGTCATCTATCCGGATGCCTGTGATGCGTTTGTCTCCTCTCTGCTCTGTCTTCCCTAATTCTGCCAGATTATGCCGGGCCAAAAACCGCTCGTCAATCCCTAACTGGCTGTCTAAGTACCTCCCGGTTATCCTATGGCCTACCTCTCCCAAATACCCCAGGTTCACGATGCTTCTCTTAATCCCAAGGTCATAGGGATTGTTCACACACAACTCAGTCCTCAGAACCTTCCCCTTTTTGTTGTACTGCTTTACATAACATTTCTTATACCAGCTCTTGATACATGGGTGCTCCCCATCCATGTGGATGTTCGTCTGAAACACACCCCTGTGGTTTGAGGTGATCCTCTTCTCAAATATCTGGCTAATACTCTCAGGACGTCCAATCCTCCGATAATGATCGATCATGCTCTGGAATAACTCCCCCAGAAAATCCGAGTCCTTGAACACAAGGTTATTGCTATGCTCCACCTGAGAAAGAAAGTAACGGTAGTAATACCCCGCTTCCCTCTCTTTGGTCGAAAGGGGGACAAATTGATAAACCCACCTGTCTGCAAACTCCCATAGGGGGTCATCGTTCATCCTGCTGCATAGCTCCCGTAACACCCCTACATCATCCACACCCAGAATGCAATTGTCCTCCTTCAGATATCCTATCCCTCTCTTCTTCAGCTGTACCTCAAGCCAGTTATGACCGTTTACATATACTTCCACATTGAAGGGAAAATAAGAGCAAATCTTGATATAGTTGAGTCCTCCCACCTCAGGGTCTCGAATGTAGAGGTAGTAGTGGTTCACCTCCCTCACCGCCCTGCAGATCCTACGGTAATCCTTGTCCTTTGACCTCTTCGGCTCATAACTTGAAAAGCTCCTTCCATACTCCTTGCTCTTTATGATGCACACAGCCCCTTCTTGCCCATTGTCGTGCCCTTGTGCAAGCGCAAGCTTGCTCTCCCCCCTCTTAGCAGTGAGCACTGGTATACCCTTCTCCTCTGCGTATTTCTCCACCCGTCCCACAAATTCCTTCGTGAGCCTTTTGAGCGCCTCCGTGCTTATACACTTTATCCCTCGTACGCTTCGGAGGAAGTATACCATCTGGTTCTCCCTCTGAAGTTTCTGGATGTAACCATTGAGAATTATTCTGTCAAAGATCTCGTAAGAAAACTCGATATTATCATTATAGCAGGATTCAAACTTTGAAGGCATAGGGCACCCTCCCTTGTTTTTCTTTTATATCGGTTGCCTTATGCCATCTTTTTTATCAATTTTTCTCCGTGGGGTTACGATACCCTTTTGATTGAAAGTTCACTTGCTTATATTTTTTTAGAAACAAAAACTTAATGGGTAAGAAGGTATATTGGTATTTCAACTATGAGCAGAAGGTATATATAGCCCGTAACACTCCGAAGTCTGAAACTAATGGTCTGGATGAAAAGCAAGGCTCGACACGGCAATGAAGCGCTCTAAAAGCAAGACCAACCGGGATTCCCAGCGGTTAAACCGCATCTTTTTTCTAGTCAGCCTGACATGTGCCATGGTATTCGTGTTTTTCATTTCCCGCTTTTTTCTGGTGGTGCTGCTTCTGTCAGCTCTTTCTGCTGGTATCTTCTACCCCCTCCAGGTACGACTGCGACCTTATCTTCCCCAGAGCCGCTGGTTATCCGCGCTGATTTGCACGATTCTGTTCTTTCTGATCATTTTGATTCCAGTGGGAGTTATTGGCTATTTCACAGTAAACAACATTATCGATATCGCTGAGAAGGTAGCAAATAGCTACCAGGAAATTCTAAACCGGCTTCGCGAATTCCAGTCTACTTTTCAGAAACTTCCGTTTTTCAGTAACAAAGCTTTTGGAAATCTGCTAAGCAGTGACCGCCTGTCCCAGCTTCTGCAGAATGCTGCCTCCTGGGTGATGAAACAGGTGAGTGGACTATTGGAAAATCTGGTTCGCTCCCTCCTGATGTTTTTTGTTTACCTGTATTCTCTGTTTTTCTTCATCCGTGATGGCAACCGTATCCTGAGCAGCATCAGAGACGCGATTCCACTACCGGATGAAGACAAGCTGGCGGTGGGGAACAAGTTCCTGTCAGTGACCCGCGCTACCCTTAAGAGCACATTTATCATCGGAGGGATACAGGGTTTAATCGGTGGTGTTTTGTACTGGGCTGTGGCGATTGAAGGTCCCGTGCTGTGGGGAGTCCTGATCATGATCTTTGCTGCAATCCCAGGGGTAGGCTCAATTGTGATCTGGCTACCCACCGCTGCAGTGGTAGCTATACTGGGACAGTATATCAAAGCAGGGGTGATCTTTGGGGTAGGAGCAGTAGTAATTCCCCTTGCCGAGATTCTTCGCCCCTACCTGGTGGGTGAGGACACCAGCATTCACCCAGTGCTGGTACTGGTGGGAGTTCTTGGTGGGATCTGGGTCTTCGGCATCTTCGGCCTTCTGCTGGGACCACTTATTATGGGGGTTGCTGTAACCCTATGGGACATCTTCAAGCGAATGTTCGGCAAGGAGCTCGAAAAGATCTGAAAGAATCCCGGGTTGTGTTAATATATTCTTCACTTCAATGAAGCTAAAAATTCTCCAACTGTTATACCTGCTCGAGCTATAAGATTCCGTAAAGTTCCTTTTACTGCTTTATTATGGGCTGTATTTCAGCAGGACGAAAGGTAAGGCCGTCAAAGATGGTATCCTTCAAAAAGTTAGGATATAAAGCCACCACCAGAAAAAAATCTTCCCAACACCCAGAGACGGAGACTGTATCAAACAGGGCCTCACGGCAAAGCTGGGTACGGCTTATCCAAAAGATGTATGAGGTCGACCCTCTTATCTGTGAAAAATGCGGCCATGAAATGCGAGTAATTGCAATAATCACTGACCCTTATGAAGTA
>CAZPCG010000222.1:0-4445 GCA_964584875.1 uncultured Spirochaetota bacterium | reverse complement strand
AGGGGTGAGGAGGTTCAGGTTCAGGGACGCCCTCAGAAGCATGCAGGACGGTATCAGGCAGCTTGAGGAGCTGAGAATCTGCGCCCTCACCGATTCTGACAGCGTGAAGCTTGCGGTATTTACCGATTTCTCAAAGGCCTTTTTCCAGAACATGCTCATTGAGGCATGGCATGCGCCGTCTGCCGATCCTATTGAGGAGAGGGCATACCGGCACTACCACAGCGGGAGTATGCTTCTCGATTATGCAATCATGGATGCCCTTTTTGGGGATGAGCTCATTCAGGTGAGGAATGGTTCCTACCCTGAGAAGATGGCCCTGTGCAGTGAGGAGTTCATGATTGTCATCGCAAAGTATTACCAGAGCGGATGTATCTCTGAAACCCTCCTGAAGGCTTACCTTCTTGAGACATTCACGCGGGTCGTAAACCTCCTTCACAGAATGCGTCATTGAGCGTCATTGCACAGAAAGCCAGAATCCCTTGAGATACTCCCCTTCCCTGTGAGCAAGGTTCACCGGGTGGTCCACATCTGCGTGCAGTTTCTGAAGAACCTGGACGCTCCTTCCTGCATCCGATGCTGCAGCGAACACGATTTTCTGGAAGAGGTCCGGTGTTATGAGGCTTGAGCAGGAAAAGGTAAATAGGAAACCGCCCCGCTTCAGGAGCTTCATCGCGTGCAGGTTGATGTCTTTATAACCCCGAGCCGCTTTGTCCAACTCTGCCTTTGACGGGGCGAACCTGGGCGGATCGAGGATGATGATGTCGTAATTGGTTTTCTCCTGGCGTAGAAAATCGAACACATCGGCGCGAATCATGGGTGAGCTCTCGAGCCCAATCCTGTTCAGAAGGAGATTCTCCCGTGCAAGCTCAAGGGCAGTTAAAGAGCTGTCGATGTTGATTACTCTTTTTGCTCCTCCCCTTAACGCATGAACCCCGAAAGCAGCTGTATAGCTGAAACAGTTGAGTATGTCCATGTTTCCTGCAACCGATCCGAGGATGCCCCTGTTGCAACGTTGATCCAGAAAGAAACCGGTTTTTTGCCCTCCTTTGATGTCAACGAAGAACCTAGCCCCCATTTCTTCTATGACAATGGGGCTTTCCACTTTACCGTAGAGAAGGCTATCAGAAAATCCCTCCCCCTCAAAGGAGGATGGCTTGGTGGCAGAGCGTTCATAGATGAACGCAGGATTGAGCTGGGTTTTAAGCTCGTCTACGATAAGTCCCTTCAACTTCTGAACACCTGCGGCAAGTGCCTGTATGACCAATCCTCGATCGTATCTGTCGACAATCAGCCCGGGGAAAAAATCACCCTCGCCATTTACTAGACGCACCGCATTTGAATCGATGCTTTTAATCCTCTTCCTCAGTAAAAAGGCATTAATAAGTGTACTTTGAACGAACTCCTTATCAATATCTATATTTTCCAGGGAGAGGATTCGAACGATGATGCTCGATCTTTTATTGATGTACCCTTTTGCGAGGAATCTTCCGTCCTCGCTCAGCACCGAGCATATGTCACCGGCCTCCCTGTAGTCATGCACCTCCTTCACTGCCCCTGAGAATATCCAGGGATGACCGAGCAGCACGGATTTTTCCCTTTTTTTCTTCAGTATAACAATACATTCTCTCTTCATGAAGAGTACCTGCGGAGAAAGAATACCAAAGAGCGCTCCTGGGGTCAAAGGGCTTTTTAGCATCCCCCTACATTTTTTGGATGGACGAATTTAAAAGGGTGAAGATTGAAAGTTTACTTTATTATCTTTAAAAGGCGCATTTTCTTAAAGGATGGAAGAATGAAACAGACGGGGTAGAAGGAGCTAATCGAGCCATGGCAATTCATCACTTTCGACCGGACAGCTACTGTGGCGAGATCGGGGGGCATGCCCCCGTTTTGAGGGTGGAGCCTGGAGATACCGTTGTCACCTCCACAGTCGATGCCCACGGTCTGAACGAAAACCTTGAGGAGGTAGCCCCGAGGGGGAATCCACTGACAGGTCCTTTTTATGTTGAGGGAGTGGGGGCAGGTGATGCCCTTGCAGTTCACATCGAAAATATCATTCCAAACAGAAGCTCTGCCTGGTCGAGGGTGTTTATTTCAGGGAATGTGGTAGAACCTGAGCTGGTAAAACACCTACCCGAAAGACAGTATGCTCAGTGGCGGATCGATGTGGAGAAGGGGAGTATTACCCTTTTAGAACCGGAACTGAAAAATGGTACCCTTATTCTTTCCCTTGCTCCTATGATTGGCTGCATTGGGGTTTCACCGCCTGACGGCAGGGCAATTCCTTCAATTACCTCAGGACCAGGCGGTGGCAACATGGACTATTTCATGCTGAGGGCTGGCACCACCATTCTCTTTCCGGTTTTCAATGAGGGGGCACTCCTCTATCTGGGCGATGTACATGCCCTCCAGGGAGAGGGGGAACCTGCGGGTTCAGGGGTAGAGGTTTCAGCCGACTTACAGTTTACCGTGGATATGGTGAAGGGGGAGTACCTGAGGTGGCCCCGCGGCGAAACCAGGCAGTTTATCTTTGCCATTGGAAGTGCAAAGTCTCTGATAAGGGCCTTGCGGCATGCAACGACGGAGATGATCCGCATGCTTGAGGAGAGATATGATCTGGGCCTTTCCGCATCGAGCCTCATCATAGGCCAGGGTGCCTGTTATGACATTGCCAGCGCCACGAATCCCGCCTGCACTGTTTCCTGCAGGGTTTCAAAGCGCTCCCTGGTGCCTTTTAGAATGTAACGACAACCTTGATAACGCCTTCATCCCTGTTTGTTGCAGCTTTAAAAGCCTCTTCAATTTCATTAAAGGGAAACTGGTGGGTCACAAAGCTCCTGTAGTCAAAGGTTTTTTCTACAAGAAGATCCAAGGCAAGTGGGAATCCCCAGTTCGGGATGGCGTGGGAGGCAATGAGCCTCAATTTTTGAAAGTGAAAGGCGTTCGCATTGAAGCTGATGCTCTCTTCACTGAAGCTGATCCCGTTAAAAACAATGGATGCGCCAAATGAAGCAAGCTCGAATAGTTCTGGAATGGTACGAGGAGGTGATGTAATAATGATTCGTTCAAACCCATCCGGTATGCTCCTTTTTACGGTCTCTTTCCAGCCTGGCTCATCGGTGTCCGCAACAACTGCTGCACCCATCTGTATTGCAGCCTCCCTCCTGGCCTTACCCCTCCCTGTCTTGAACCCCCTTCCCAAAACGACGATGTTTTTCGCCCCCCTTATCCTGGCAAGCTTCGTACAGAACAATCCGATGATCCCGGGGCCTGAGATACACACATTCTGGAAGGGCTGGACTTTCGCCTCGCGCATGAGATCGAGGGCTACGGTCAGGGGCTCCGCTATTGCTGCCTCCACATGGCTGAGGTTGCTGAAAGGGACAACCATGTCCCGTTTCACCCTGATGAACTCTGCCATGGCCGGCCGTTCGTTCATGTAGGTCTGGATGTTCCTGCAGTGGGCGATGTTCCCCATGAGGCACATGGAGCATTTTCTGCAGGGGATGTGGTTCTGGACGATGACAGTTTGACCGGGCGTAAATCCAGACACATCATCTCCCACTTCATGGACAACCCCCGACACCTCGTGCCCCAGAGGAATCGGCGCATTTCCCGGGAAATCGTTGTAGAAATGGAGGTCCGTCCCGCATATCCCGCAGGCCTTTATTTGTACGACGACTTCATCGCGCTCGGGCCTTGTGTACCCGGTGTCAATCACTTCAATGCGTTTCTTTCCAGTTACCCAGGCTGTTTTCATACGCCACCCCTCAGGTGAAGTACCCTCATGGTACTGGATATGCACCCCATTGTAAAGTGGTTGTTTTTTAGGGGTCCCTGCGAGAGGCAGATAACAGGGAACCAATCGAATTGGAAGCCGATTTTCCACGTTTAACAAAATATAGCGTATAGCAGATATTTTAATAAAACGTGATATATTTTATAGAGTATCCATTGATGTACATCCCTCACGTTTCAGAGAGTGGATACAATGATATACAATTCCTGGAATCGCCTCTTCTCTTCCTCAAAACTTCATGCCTTCATCTTCGGGGCAGCGCTGCTGTTTCTGATCACCTCCTGCTTCAACCGCGTGGATGTTTATGAGCTTGCAAGCAGCTCTCCTGTCGTTGAAGGGGAGAAGGTCGAGCTTTCCCTCCTGAGTGCTGAGTCCCTTTCGAACACCGGGGTGAAAGTGCACTTTTCAGGAAGTGCGGAGCTCATCAGCGCTGAGACGGAGAGCAACTATTCGATTTCCGGCCTGAAGGTGAGCAGTGCCCTTCGGGACCCGGCAGATACCACGGTGGTGAACCTCATCACCTATCCCCAGGACGATGTCGACTATACCCTCACCGTAACCGGGGTGAGGGATGAAGCTTGGGCTTTAATTGGTTCCCAAAACTCTGCGGTGTTCATTGGGGATGTGGCCCCCTTTATCAAGAGCG